>JAGACC010000036.1 GCA_017614295.1 Treponema sp. | reverse complement strand
ACACACAGCCATTGCCACAGAATGTTTCTCTGCAGGTTTTTAACCGGGATTTTTTGATTTTTGAAAGTTCCGGTAAATGGTTGCATCCTTTGTTTGAGCTTGAAGAATTTTTAAAGACCTATGACGGTGAGCGAGACATGCTTTGCAGTCATGATTGTGCCGTGGGAAAAGCGGCCGCTGTTTTGACCATTCGGCTTGGAATAAAAAAAATCAATGCGGATCTTTTGAGCGAGAATGCGCTTAGATATATAAATCATCATAATGAACATGCTTCGGAAAGTGACCGCGTGGAGGTTAAGTATGGCCATCTTGTTCCCAAGCTGATGTGTGCCACAGAGAACCAGCTGGAAGAGCTTGACGATGGTGACTATATGTATTTTCTTTTAAGGCAGAGGGCAAAGCTTGTTCAAGGGGTTGATGTTAGCGTGCAAGACCTTGACCATCCTTTTGTTAGTAAAAAGAATCTTTGCTTTAATCTGGGCGCAGGTTCCCATCTTATGGTACTGGGTGAAAACGGTAGCGGAAAGACGACTCTGCTTAGGCTTATTTGCGGAATAGAAAAAAACTATAGCGGAAAGATTTTTGTTGACGGAAAGTCTCCCGAAAGCTTGCAGAAGTTTACGGTGGGTTATATTCCTCAGTTTACCGACGCTCCTTTTTTTAGCCTTTCATGCCGCGAAGTGGTGGGGCTTGGGCTTGATTCAAAGGCTAAGAATAAAAATCAGCTTATAGAAAAATCGCTTCGCCGCCTGTCTTGTGAACATCTTGCGGACAGGAGTTTTTCTTCTTTGAGTGGCGGTGAAAAACAGAAAATTCATCTTGCTCGTTGTCTTGCCCAGAATGCAAAGCTTCTTCTTTTAGATGAACCGACCGCAAGCCTTGATGCTGAAAATAAAGCTATGGTGATGGATATTTTGCGCTCGTTAACATTGTCCGAGATTCCAACAATAATTGTTGTAACGCACGATAAGGAACTTGCTTCTTTGCGAGGTTGGGAAAAACTTGTGCTTGGGGGAGACTATGACTGACTTTTTTGGACGCATAGCTTTGCTTTTTTCCCTTGCTCCTGTATTGCGTGGATTTGTTGCCATGATTATAAGCGGTGCCTGCTTTCCTCTTTGCGGAGTGATGGTTCTTCGCCTTAACTTGATTCCCCTCCGCTACATGTTGATGCACGGTGTTATTCTGGGTGGTGCGCTTAGCCTTGCCTTGAACCTTCCCCTTGTACCGCTTACGATTTTTGTAAATCTGCTAATGGTTTTGGGGATAGTCTTTCTTGGCAAGAATCAGGCTTTTGGATTTGGTTATACTAGTGCGGCAGGAATGATTTTGAGCATGGCATTTGCCTCTATAATAATGCATGTAAAAAATGTTCCTGCAAAAGACAGCCTTAGCCTTTTGTGGGGAAGCCCTTTTGCTCTAAAACTGTATGACGTGATACTTCTTTTAGCTATATCGGTTTTGCTCCTGCTTTATGTTGTATTCAATTTTCACAATATACTTGCACTTTTTTTTAACAACGAAATTTCCCGGTCACTTGGAATTAATGTAAAGTTGCACTATACTTTTATGGTAATGCTTATCGCGCTTGTGGTTTCCGTTGCAATGAAACTTCTTGGCGCTTTTTTGATTGACTCCCTTTTGATACTTCCGGTCCTTTGTGCAAGCAGAATAAACCTAAGGCGTTTCTGCGGAATTAAGAATCTCTTCTTAATCAGTTCTATTCTGGGGCTTTTGTTTTCTCTTGGCGGATATGTAATTGCGGTAATTTGTAACCTTCCTCCGGCTGCGACCATCTCGGTTGTGGCGGGATGTATTTTTATAATATTTAGCGGGGTTTTAAAATGAAGAAAATTTGTGTTGTTTTTGCGGCGGGGCTCTTGCTTCTTCTTGTTGGCTGCAAAAAGTCTGGTGCAAAAGTTGAATCTGTGCCAAGTTCACAGTCTGCGCTTAAATTTCTTGCGTCTACAAGCTGGACTGCTGGCTTTATGGATATTGCCGGGGTTGATGAGGTGGAAATTATTGCTCCTGCAAGTTTGCGTCATCCGCCTGAATATGAAGTTACCGTTTCTGACATTCAGAAAATTAATGACAGCTCATATTTTGTTTATGCAGGTTTTGAACGCATGATGAAGACACTTGGCGATGCGGTAACAGCAGATTCAAAAATGATAAAAATCAAATGTGATAATTCAATTCAAACAGTTTCTTCGGAAGTCAAAAAGCTTGCGGAAATTTTTGGAACCCAGGATGAATGTAAAAAACGCCTTGAAGAATATTGTTCTGTTGTGGAGCAGGGAAAAAATCGTCTTGCAAAAGAAGGGCTTTCCGGTGCAAAAGTTTTCTGCAATAAGAACCAGATTTATCTTGCAAAGGATTTGGGACTTGAAGTTGCCCAGACCTTCGGACCTGGAGAAGTGACTTCTGAACAGATTGCATTTGCAAAAGAGCAGGACTTTGTTTTTATAATAGACAATGTTCACAATCCGGTTGGCTCTCCGCTTCTTGAAGTTGCTCCTGATGCGAAATATGTTGTTTGGCGCAATTTCCCAGAGGCAGTTGAGCGAGGTTCTTTGAAAAAAGTCATAGGGAATAACATTGATTTTTTGTTCAAGTAGTAATAACAAAAATCGGGCACTTTTTAACAATAAGGCGCTTTCTATTTTTTCTTTTTAGTTTATCATTGTTTTTATGACAGGGGGAATGTATGGCACTTGATTTAACAAAGATACCAAAGCTTGGTTTTGGACTTATGCGTCTTCCGGAAAAGGACGGGGCTATCGACATTGACCATGTTAAGATGATGGTCGATAAATATATAAATGCCGGCATGAATTATTTTGATACAGCCTATATCTATCACGGTGGTCATTCGGAAGAGGCGGCGAGGGATGCTCTTGTAAAAAGGTATCCGCGTGAAAGCTTTATGCTTGCTACAAAACTTCCAATTTGGGAAGTGAAAGAAGAAGGTGATGTTGAACGTATTTTTAATGACCAGCTTAACAAAACTGCTGCCGGATATTTTGATTTTTATTTGCTCCATTCGATTGAAGAGGCGAATTACGATTCATACGAAAAATATGACTGTTTTAACTGGGGTTTTAAAAAGAAAGAGGCTGGCCTTATAAAGCATTTTGGTTTTTCTTTCCACGGAAGCCCTGAACTTCTGGAAAATGTGTTGGATAAACATCCCGAAATGGAATTTGTTCAGATCCAGCTTAACTATCTTGACCGGACAAATCCTGTGGTTCAGTCTCAAAAGCTTTATGACATTCTTCACAAGCGGAATATCCCCATGATTATTATGGAGCCGGTTCGCGGAGGAATGCTTGCCAATATGCAGCCGGATATTGAGGCAAAGTTTAAGAGCGTGCGACCAAATAATTCAGTGGCATCATGGGCTTTGCGCTATGTTGGTTCTCTTGAGGGTGTTGTTACCATTCTTTCTGGAATGTCCAGTGAAGAGCAGATGGATGACAATATAAAGACTTTCACCAATTTTGAGCCGCTTACGCCGGAAGAGTTCAAGCTGATTGATGAGGTTACGGAAGAAATCTTGCGCATTCCCCAGATTGGTTGTACTGCCTGTAAGTATTGCACTGACGGTTGCCCAATGAAAATAAGCATACCGGATGTATTTAGGACGGTTAATACATTAAGGCGCTACCCCGACGACTGGCGCGCAAAGAATTTCTATTCAGGTCTTGCTAACAGGAGCGGAAAGGCTTCTGACTGCGTTGAATGTGGACAGTGCGAAAGTGTTTGCCCCCAGCATCTTCCTATAATCAGCCTTTTAAAAGAAGCGTCTGAAATTCTTGATACTAAAAAGCAGGCCTAAGCAAATTATAGATGAATCATAAAAAAAACACTGGTCATCCGCTTGCCATTTTTGTGGTGGAAGACCAGTGTTTTTTTATGCAGCTAAACTTGTGCGTATCGGCGAACCTAAAGCAGAGATATTAAAACTACCCCCCCCTGCATGTAGGTAAGCTTTTATTTTGTTACGTTGAATTTAAAGAACAATACGTCTCCGTCTTGTACGACGTATTCCTTTCCTTCCGTGCGGTATTTTCCGGCTTCCTTGATTTTTTCTTCGCTGCCGTACTGCCTTAGGTCATCAACTGTGTAGGCCTCCGCCTTGATGAATCCCTTTTCAAAGTCGGTGTGGATTACGCCTGCTGCCTGTGGTGCCTTGTCTCCTGCGTGAATTGTCCATGCACGGCATTCGTCTGAACCGCCTGTAAAGAATGTGCGCAAACCCATCAAGTGGTAAACCTGGCGTGCAAGAACTGTAAGTCCGCTTTCTTTAAGTCCTACGGATTCCATGAATTCTTTGCGGTCTGCTTCGTCGGTAATCTCTGAAAGGTCGGCTTCAAATTTTCCGCAGATTACAACTACTTCGGATTTTTCTTCTGCAGCGATTTTCTTTACGGCTTCTACGTATTTGTTTGTGCCGGATTCAATTGTGTCTTCGTCTATGTTGCAGACAAAAATCTGTGGCTTTATTGTAAGCAGGTGAAGGTCGTAGATTGCTTCGCGCTCGTCATCGGTAAGGTCTGCCATACGGGCACACTTTCCGTCCTGGAGCAGGGGCTTAATCTTTTCTACGGCGCTCATGTAAGGGGCAAGCTTTTTTTCTTCTTCTTTACCCATAGCGCGGATCTGCTTTGTGATTTTTTCCTGTCTCTTGGTGATTGTGTCCAAGTCTGCCTGGGCAAGCTCAAAGTCTATTGTAAGGATGTCGCTTTCCGGGTCGATTGGAGCGTCTGTTTTTGCGTCTTCGCGTACGTGCTGAATGTCCGGGTTGTCAAAGCAGCGTACAACGTGGGCTATTACTGTTGTTTCGCGGATGTTTGCAAGGAACTGGTTGCCAAGACCTTCTCCCTTGCTGGCTCCCTTTATAAGTCCTGCAATGTCCACAAAGTCTACGGCAGCAGGAATTTTCTTTTTAGGCTGAAAAACGCTTGCCATAAAATCAAGGCGTTCATCCGGCAAATCAACAACGCCAACATTGGGGTCTATTGTACAGAAAGGATAGTTCTCTGCGGCGGCCGGTGCTTTGGTGAGAGCGCAAAAAAGCGTGGACTTTCCAACATTAGGAAGCCCAACGATTCCACAGTTAAGTTTCATATATGATTTCCTTATTTATAGAAAATATTTGTGAGATTATAGCGCATTTTGAAAAATTAGTTAAGGGCGGGATTATAAAAAAAACACGGACTTGCCAGAGAGAAGCTTCCCGGAAGTCCGTGTTTTGTTAGGTAATGATTAAAATGTTAGAAATCAAAGAGGTGAAGGAATGCTCCGAAGATCCATCCTTCTTTGTCTTCGCCTTCGACTCTTCCGTAGTACCAGTAGTCTGTTATGCCGTTGATTGTCTGTGTGTGCTTTGTACGCTTCTGGGCAAGAAGAACCTGGTAGTTGCTTCCGCTTCCAAGGCCTTCAACTTTTGCGGTTACGGAATTGTCTGCGCTTGTTCCCGGCTTGCTCCTCATGTTTATTGTTGAGCTTGCGTCTGCAAAGATAGCCATTCTTAGCGTTGAAGAGAAGTCGTAGAAACCGCCTTCTTCCAAGTCTACACCGTGGAGGTATTCGTCTGCAGCCTTTACGATGGCAGAAATGTCTTCCGTGGATTTTTCCTGAAGCTTCTTAAGGTTGTTAAAGCTTGCTTCCTGAGCCTTCTTGGTCTTAGCCTTCTTAATCTTTGCAAATACCGTCATTGCCTGGCGCATAGCCTTGTCTGTAGAAGATTTGCCTTCGAGGATGTAGCCGGTTGTTACGCTCTTTATTGAGTAGTTGTAATACTGGATTTTTGTAAGGGTTGCGAGTTCCTTCTTTGAAGTTCCGCAAGAGAGTACGAGTGCTCCTGTCTTAAGAACTGACTTTCCGCAGTTTACAAGGTCAAGTCCGTCGAATACTGTTGCGTCTTCTACGATGATTGCCATTGCTCCGTCCGGGATGGAAGAGATCTGGCTCTTGGTTGCCCAGAGTTTTTTGCCCTGGTAGCTTACCTGAACCTTGCCGTCTTTTTCTTCTCCTCCGACTGTTTCAAGAGAAGTTCCGGTTGAAAGCTTTGCTGCCTGTACCATCTTTCCGTCTTTTTCTTCGTAGAGAAGTCCGTTTGCCATGAGCATATAGGCTGTTGCCGCAAAGAGGTTTGATCCTGCTGCTGCCATAACAAAAGCTATTATAAAATTCCTTATTGTCTTTTTCATAACTGATTTCTCCGTCTTTTATTCTTCTGAAGCCGTTGAACTTTCTGGAGCTGGTTCAAGGACACCGTCTTTTATCCATGCGCTGAATGCCCAGCCTTCAACTGCGTTTGTGTAGTCAAAGTATGAGCGTGAAGAGAAGCGTGTTGGGGAAACGTCCAGTTTGTTGCCGTTTTCAAGTGTGGAAGGTGTGTCTTCGCCAGGTTTTCCTGTTGTTACGTAGAGCCACTTTCCTTTCTGACCTGCAACGGTGCCTGTTTCTGGAACAGACATGCGGTAGTAGACGGGAGTTTTGTCGTCCAGCTTTGTTTTTACTGCAGAAGCTGTTGTTGGCTGCAAGCGGAGTGATATTTTTGAACCGTCGCCTGTGTTTACGTAAGCCACGTACCAGTTGCCCATCTGGGTTATCTTGTCTGTGGAAACGGAAACGTCGCCTTTGTCGCTGGTTGCGTTTACCATCTGTGAAAGCCTGTAGTCTGTTGAAGATGAGAGGCTTCCGCTGTTGCCTACTGCCCTTGCGATTGTAACGAGGTCTTTCTTTACGGTTGCGTTTGCGGTGTTTTCTGCACGGCCAAGAAGCATTTCGCAGGCGATTTCTGAGCTGTTGGACTTGATGCAGTCTGATTCAATGTAGAAAGTCTGGAGCCAGCCTTTGTTTGTCTTTCCGTAAACCTGATAGAATCCGTCTGATTCCGGTCCGATTCTTGCAACAATCTGGTCCTGGGGGTAATAGAGACCGTCATCGCGGATGTTTTCTATGGATGGCTGGTCATAGGCAAGGGCGTCTCCGCTTCCGCTGATGATTACCGGTGTTCCGCGTACTGCAACAAGGTCCTTCTGAACCCACCTGTTTTCCTGGTTGTTGAACACTACATGAATCCATGTGCGCTTCTGGCCGTCGTATGTGCGGATAGCGTCTTTTTCTTCCGGTTCACCGCTTGAATTCTTGAAGGCGTAAAGAACTGTTCCTGCTGCTGCAGAGGCTTTCCAGTCCATCCTGCCGTTCTTGTTTTCTTCGTAAATACCGGATTCTGGGGTCCAGACCATTACGACCGGAATCATTCCTGCAGTATTGTATTCTTCTGCAACAATTGGGGCCGCAGAGCTTTGTCCGCTGCTGGAAGTGGCATCTCCGTCTTCTGAAATGGATTCAAAAGTGTCTTCTGTGAATAACTCTCCGCCTTCTTCGTCTCCTTCTTCTGAAGAAGATTCCTGGCTTTCTGTTTCTTGATCTGTTCCGCTGCCTGATGAATTCTGGCTACCATCTTTTTTTGAACAAGAAAGGATTGCTGCGGTAAAAATAAGGACTGCCGCAACTTTTATGCATTTTCTGAATATTTGCATACTCTACTCCTGAAATTTTTGGTTATGAGAGGATATAATATTTTTCTATATTTTTCAAGGTTACGCTTTTTTTAAGGTAGAGCATACAAAAGCCTAGCCCCGATTGGAAGGGCGGCGGAGCCGTTTGCGAAAGCAAATGGAGCGGTAGCGGAACCCTGGAAAGCGGGTAATAGGTGGAATCCGTGCAATTTTTACCCGTCACTTTCCTTGCGCCTATTTGCTGACAGATGACGCGCCCCGCTGGAAGCTGCTCTACGTGACCCCATGGCGCTGGTTTGTTGCAGAGAGGGTAAAAATTGCAGGCAGTTGAACCAAGATGGCTGCTCCAGAAGAAAAGGAAGGATTAGCTGTCTACTTGCTTATTTTGCATTTAAAAAATAGAATTGCAGTATAGGGGGTTGGCGATGGGCTTTTTAAAACACACGGGGATTTCGACTGATTTTAATTCTGCACGCTACCATAAAATTCTGTGCGCCGATTATCCTGATTTTTTGGATGAGTATTTAAGGCTTCCTATTTTACAGCGTTTGGATGGGGTGACTCTTTTGTGCGGAACTGACTGGACTCCGCTTTTTAAAAACCGTTTTTATTATTCGCGCCTGGAACATTCGGTTGGTACTGCCCTTATAGTTTGGAATTTTACCCACGACAAAAAACAGACTCTTGCGGGGCTTTTTCATGATGTTTCTACTCCGGCATTTAGCCATGTGATTGATTTTAGGAACGGGGATTCGCTTACCCAGGAGAGTACCGAGCTTAACAATCAGAAGATGATTAACGAGGATTTGGAGCTTAGCGAGCTTCTTTTTAGCCACGGTATTTACAAGTACGAGATTGACGACTACCACCGCTATCCTATTGCGGACAACAATATTCCGGGTCTTAGCGCTGACAGGCTTGAGTATATGTTCCCGAGCGGATGTTCTTTGGACAGTGTTTGGACCATGGACGAGATTGAAAGGCTTTATTCACAGGTTGCGGTTCTGGAGAATGATGACGGGCTTCCTGAGCTTGGCTTTTTGGATGATCAGGCGGCTTTTGACTATATGCGCAAATTTATAGAAGTTAGCATGATTTTGCAGCATAACGAGGACAAGGTTTCTATGCAGCTTTTGGCGGATATTGTTTCCCGTGCACTTGAATGCAAGATGATTACCGAAGAGCAGCTTTTTACGATTAGCGAGAAGGCCCTTGTGGAAAAGTTTGATGCGCTTGCAAAGGATAATGTTGATGAATCCTTTACGCGGCTTTACCATACTTTCCGCAATATGACCGTTGTTCAGCATACCCAGGAGCCCCTTCCCGACAGTTACTGCGTTTCTGTTTCCGTAAAAAAACGATATGTTAACCCGCTTGTTAAGGTTGCAGACGCTAGTGCTTCTTCCCCGGCTAAGGCTGCAAGGCTTTCCACGCTGAACAAAGAGGCTGACTCTTGCATTAAGGAATTCCTTTCGTTTGCGGACACTCAGTTTGGCTGCGTTCCCTGGTGCTGATTTGTGATGTACGGAAGAAAGAAAATCCTTTTTGTGGGAACTGACCAGAAGATGCTTGTCTGCCTTTCTCGCGATTATGATACGGAGGTTATTTCTTCCGTTAGGATTCTGGACAGCATTTTGTTCAATTTTATTCCCGACATGCTGGTTTTTGATTCGCTGGAAGATTTGGATGTTAAGGCTGTAAGGCGCTACGAAAAGCTTAGGAATGTGCCAATTATGGTTATAAGCGACAGTTTTGACGGTTTTGGCAACGAGACGCTTGTTTCCGACTTTCCGCGGACAATTCTTTGTAATACTGCTATTGCTTTGGGTAAGCCTTTTTTGCAGCGCATAAGCCGTATTCTGGAAAAAAAAGATGCTATTTTGCCTCCCCGGACCGGTAAGCTTGTTAAACGCGCGGTTTTTTTTATTAACAAGAGTTTTGGGCAGCAGATTTCCAGGGAAGACATAAGTTCGTATTGCGGGGTTTCGCCTGACTATCTTTCACGTGTTTTTGAGAAGGAGATGGGGATTCTTTTGTGGAGCTATCTTGCTGAATTCCGGCTTTATATGGCAAAGCTTATGATGGAAGAGACTTCTCTTACTGCGAAAGAGGTTGCCCTAAAATGCGGTTTTGCAACTGATTCCTATTTTAACAAGGCATTTCGTAAGGCTTATGGGGTTACGCCAAATTCTTTGCGTAAATGACTGCTTTGCAAAAAGAACATTTCTTTCCATAATAAAGCCTACCCCCGATTGGAAGGATGGCGCAGCCAGACCGCCGTAGGCGGGCCGGAGCGAAAGCGTAGTCCTGGAAAGCGGGTTTGCGAACAAAAGCGGGTCCAAAAAAAAACAGATATTTTATGCTTACTTTTTTACAATCACGTTGTATATGCGGTCAAGGTCTGCCTGGTTGTAGTATTCAATGGTGATGGAGCCTTTGTCGAAGCTGCCCTTCATCTGAACCTTTGTTCCAAGCATGTCGCGGAATTTCTGCTCAATCGCAATGTAGTTGGGGTCGCGGTTGTCTTCTGCCACCTTAGGAGGAGTTATCTTCTTTGCGGCCCTGCTTCCTCCGTTCATCTCTGTTGCCTGCTGTTCACACTGGCGTACGCTAAGCCCCTGCTTTATTATGCGGTCAAAAAGAACCTTCTGGTCTGCCGGGTTCAGTACGCTAAGAAGAGCCCTGGCGTGTCCTGGAGAAATAGAACCTGCTGCAAGTGCGTTAAGCATGTCGTTGGGGAGCTTTAAAAGACGCAGGCTGTTTGCAACAGTTGAGCGGTTTTTGCCAACGCTTTCTGCAACCTGGTCCTGGGTTAGTCCGTCCGTCTGCATTATTTCTGCATAGGCTTGTGCTTCTTCCACAGGGTTCAAGTCGCTACGGTGTATGTTTTCTATAAGTGCAACGCGGAGCTTTTGGCTGTTTGAATATTTTTTTAGCTGGACCGGAACTTTTTCAAGCCCTGCTGCCCTTGCTGCCCTGGTTCTGCGTTCACCGGCAATAATTTCAAAAGAACCGTCGCCTGAATCCTGGATGACGATTGTTTCTACAATGCCTTCTTTTTTTATTGATTCGGTAAGTTCGGCAAGCTTTTCTTCGTCAAAGTATTTGCGGGGCTGCCTGGGGTTTGGCTTTAAGAGTGCCGGGTCTACCCACAGGGTTCCGTTTTCGTCTACGCTAATGCCTGCTGGAAGCTTTGCTGTTGCGGCTTCTGCCTTTGGAACTTGGGCTGCCGGAACTTTTGCTGCCGTGTATTCTGCAATAGGGGTTTCTGTGGAGGAACTTTCCGTGGGGCTGCTTTCTGAAAGGCCTGTGTCCATCAAGGCCTCGAGTCCCCTTCCGAGCGCATGTCTTTTAGCCACGGTGAACCACCTCTTCTGCAAGTTTTTCGTAGCTCTTTGCACCTACGCAAGTTGGGTCGTAAAGGCAGATAGGCTCTCCGTGTGATGGAGCTTCCGAAAGGCGGATGTTGCGGGGAATAATGGTATTGTAGACAACGTCCTTAAAGTAGCTCTTTACCTGCATAACAACATCCTGGGCAAGGCGTGTGCGGCTGTCGTACATGGTAAAGAAAATGCCGCCAAGAATAAGGTTTTTGTTTATACCCTGCTGAACTTTCTTAACGGTCTGCAAAAGAAGGGTAATTCCTTCCAAGGCAAAGTATTCGCACTGCATGGGGACAAGCACTGCATCTGCCGCCGCCAAACCGTTCATCGTAAGTATTCCAAGGGACGGAGGGCAGTCAATAAGTATGTAGTCGTATTTGTCGCGGACAGATTCCAAGGCCTTCTTTAAGAGGAAGTCGCAGTTTTCCACGCTAACAAGCTCTATGGAAGCACCGGAAAGATTTATAGATGCGCTAATTACATCCAGATTCTTAATCTTTGAATGCTTTATAGCAGATTCAGTTGTGGCTGCAATAGGGTTGTCCGGTTCGACCATGCCGATTATAACTTCGTAGATGGTGGGCTTGTCTTTGCTTACCCCCACGCCGCTGGACATGTTGCCCTGGCTGTCAAAATCCACAAGCAGAACTTTTTTACCTGTTAAAGCTATATATGCACCTAAATTTATAGCGGATGTAGTCTTGCCAACGCCACCCTTTTGGTTCACAAAAACAAAAACCTTTCCCATAATATTTTAATTATAGCACGATTTACGCCATGCAAGCAAGAGAATAGCATGTTTTTAGACATTCATGTTTTTGGACGGCATTCCCTGGTTTACTGTGTCCGGTCACTACATGCCCGGCCAGAATGCAATTTTGCCCCGCTTTGCGGGGTTCCGGCTTTCGCCTCCATTGCCTCACGGCAACGGCTACGCCGCCCCTCCAATCAGGCGTAGGCGGAATGGCAAGTTAGGAAGAAGCGGTAATTTCTTTGCGGGCAAGGTCGTAATGGCTTCCTGCAAGACCAAAATCCATCTCTTTGTAGCTCCAAAGTGCGCGGCCAATCTGGTGCTTTTCCAAAGCCTTGTGAATGTCCCTAAGCCAGCGGACGGTATCTTCCTGGGGTGCGCGGTCAATTACACCGTATTCTCCGCAGTAGAGGGGAACGCCTGTCTTTTCCGAAGTCTCTATGGCCGGAGCAAAAAGGTTTTCAAAAAAGTGCTCGTCTATCTTAAGGCCGTCCATGCATTTTGCAAAAACCGCACCATGCTGTGCCTGTGGAATAAGAGCGCTTTTTTCGCGTACATATTCAATGGAGCTTCCGGGGTAGCTAACTTCAAAGTCTGCTGTCATACCCTTTACCCAAGGCGCTTTCTGGTGGGTAAAGACAAGAGGCTCGTAGCAGTGGAAGGTGAATACGGTCTTTTTGTCGTAGGGAATGTCTATTCCCGGTACTGCAGAAACGCTGTTGTAGTCAACTCCGCCAACAACAATCCATGAATCTGGAGCAATGCCCCTAATTGTCTTTATTGCCCTAGTTGCAATGGTATTCCATTCGCGCTCAAGCTTGGGGTTTACAATTTCGTTCAAAAGTTCAAATGCAAGCATGGAAGAGTAAGAAGCGTAGCGGCTTGCAAGTTCCGTCCATATCTTTACAAACAAGTCCTGAAGAGCCGTGTCGTGGAAAAATGCATCGGGGTTTGGAACTGCATCCGTGTCGAACATGTAGCCCGGTGTTTTGTGCAGGTCTAGAATCATGTTAAGCGAATTCTTCTTGCACCATTCAATGCAGCGGTCTATGTAGGAAAATCCGCCTTCTATAAAATTGCCCTTTTCGTCAAGGATAACCTCGTAGTCCAGAGGAAGCCTAACGTGGTCAAAGCCCCAGCTCTTTATGGTCCTTATGTCGTCTTCCAAGATAAAGGATTCATAATGCTCTTTTGTATATTCACTGCACTGCGAAATCCAACCGCCAAGATTTATTCCCTTGTAAAAACCTTCAAACTTGTTCATGGCAAACCTCTCTGCTTCTTAGTGTTACACCATCATTATCACAAAAAACTTTTGGGCAGAGTATAAAATATCCATACTTTATGTCATAAATCCACCACGCTTTTTTGCCCATTCAAAAATTTGTGCTGATAAATGATAATAATGACACGATTTTGACATTACCCTTTGTAATCTGCTGCATAATTAGTTTGTTTGCTTATAGGAGGTTTGTATGGAAATTAAAAAGACACTGCGGCTTGCAGTAAGTTCAGCACTTGCAATAGGAACAGCCGCATCCGCTCTACTTTTTGCCCAGAACGTGCAGGGAACTCCCTCAAAATACACGGAAGCGGATTTAATCTGGAAAGACGACTTTAACGGCAGCAAACTGAACAAGGACGACTGGAACTACGAAACACACGCTCCCGGTTGGGTTAACAGCGAGCTTCAGGCCTACGTAACCTCGGAAGAAAACACCTACCTAAAGGACGGCTACCTTATAATCCAGCCAATAAAGACGGTAAGCAAAAGCGGAAATGTTTCTTATACATCTGGCCGCATAAACACTTATGGAAAGCACATCCCCACCTACGGAAGAATAGAGGCGCGCCTAAAAGTTCCAAGCGGAAAGGGATTCCTTCCAGCCTTCTGGATGATGCCCCAGAACGAAAACCGCTACGGACAGTGGCCCAAGTGCGGGGAAATAGACATCATGGAAGTTTTGGGAAACAAGACAGACACCCTTTACGGAACCCTTCATTTTGGAGAACCGCACACCCAGGTTCAAAAAGCATACACTCCTGGCAAAGTTGACTTTTCAAAAGAATTCCATGTCTTTGCAGTTGAATGGGAACCCGGAGAAATTCGCTTCTATTGCGACGGAGTAAACTATCAGACCGCAAAAGACTGGTTTACAAAAAGACGCGGCGCAAAAGAAGAATCATACCCTTACCCTGCACCCTACAACCAGCCCTTCTACATAATCTTTAATGTTGCCGTAGGAGGTGACTGGCCTGGAAACCCGGACAAAAGCACAAAGTTTGGCGAAAATGCCCAGATGGTAGTTGATTACGTAAAAATCTACCAGAAGCCTTCCTATGACGAAAACGTAAAAAAGCCGGAAAAAGCACCCGTAAAAACCGTAGTAGACTGCGTTGGAAACATAGCAAGAAGCGGAAGCAGCGCATGGGAATTCCTTAAGGCTCAAGGTGGAGACGGAAGCATTAAAGTGGACGGCAACAAGCTGGACATAATCCCAACACATGACGGTTCTGTGGAATATTCGGTACAGGTAGTTCAGCCAGCCATCCCAATGGAAAAAGGCAGAAAGTACAGAATTTCCTTTGACGCATACGCAGACAAGTCCCGCACAATGATAACCGCAATTTCCGGTCCCGACCGCAACTGGGTACGCTACTTTAAAGACACAAAAGTTTCCCTGGGCAAAAAGAAAAAGCACTATTCCTGGGAATTTACCATGAACGATGAATCCGACGCAAACGCCCGCATCGAATTTAACTGTGGAGCACAAGGTTCAACAGCCGCAATCCACATTTCAAACGTGCGCCTGGAGTTCGTGGACAAGAAATAATAGCCTTAAAGGGGGGAAGCCTCCCCCTGCGCCCGCACTTCGTTGCGTCCTACCCCCTCAGCGGGGCAATCTCTCTGCTAAGCCCCGCAACGCCTCAAATCTGTGAATGTTAGTATCGCAGTTTTGTCTGCAAAGCCTCTTCATCATGACATTGATTTTACATGCCTTATCATTTGTTCTATTTGCTCATTTGCGTTTATGCTTTCAAAGCGGATGCCCGGATGCTTTGTTGCGTAAACCCTAAAAATTTCGTCTGCAAAGGCCTGCCCAATAAAGTCTACTTGGAAAAAGTCAAGCACAACTGTCGTAAACTTTTCCATTCTGGTCAAAAGCCGCCTTGCCTGTGAGCGGGAGGTAAGAAGAAGCCCTTCCTGCTGCATAAAGCGAAGCTGAACAACCGTCTTGAATTTTGGGCTGTCGTAGTCTGAACCTGCATATTCCTTAAAAATTTCTTGGGGAATCTTTTTTGTGTCGCGCAAAATCTCAAAAACAACTTTTGTTCCCTTTGAAGCGTTTTTGTCTTTGCCTATAGTGGGGTTTTCTGCTTGCGGTGAATAGACTAATCCGTGCGAAAAGATAAAAAAATTGTCACACAGCTTTGAAGAAAAGAAAATGCCTTCGCCTGAATGTTTTTGTGGGGAGGAAGTGAATTTTCCTTTTGAAAGTTCGATTACTGCCTGGGTTTCATTATCCAAGTTTAAGTCTTCCTTTATTTTTGCAAAGATGCCGATTCCGTTGTCCTGAATGGAGATTTTAAGCTTCGCCATTGATTTTTCTGCAATTACGCAAATCTCTTTTGCCTCTGAATGTTCTATGGCGTTGTTTGCAATTTCCATAAAGGCATAGTCGAATATCTGCATTGCGGAAGTTGAAAGCTTTCCTGTAAACTCCAAGACCCTGCTTATCATTGTTTCTTCTGAAAGCTTGGCAGACCTTTTGAAGGAGAATTTTTTGACTTCTGTGGGCAAGCTGTATGTTGTATAGCGGCCAGAATTATTGCGCAAGAGTTTATTTTCTAAGATAAGCTCATTTATGTATTTTAAGACAGTGTTTTTTGAAAGCGACAGGTTTTCTACTGAATATGCAACCAAATCGGAAGAATGCAAGTCTGTGTTTATGAGAATCCTGTTTTTTAAAGCCTCAATGCGCTCTTTGCTGTATTTCATGCCTATATTTTATCGTACCAAATAAAAGAATTCAACGTACCAAATAAAATTTTTAACGAACCAAATAAACCGACACGCAAGTGTTAGGCAGGCATATCAATAGTAAACCGTCATGTTGAACTTGATTTGGTATCTGTGGATGTTAGCATTGTAGACCTGTTTGCAGGGCGCAAAAAGAATTGCTTTTTCAGTCCAAATTTGATACTATAAAAAGACTGGAGGATATTATGATTACGGATGTTCAGGAATGTATTAAACCAATTTCTTACATTAAAACAAATGCCGCAGATATGATGAATTTTGTTAATGAAAGAAAAGAACCTCTTGTAATTACTCAAAATGGAGAATCAAGAGCTGTTTTAATTGATGTAGAATCTTATCAAGAAATGAAAAATGCTTTTAATCTATTAAAGATCATACAGTTTTCTGAACGGGATGTGAAAAATGGAAAATATAAATCAGCGTCAGAAGTATTTTCAAATTTAAGAAGGAAATATAACTGTGAAAAATGAAATAACCGAAGTTATAGTTTCACAATTTGCAGAAGACGATTTAAATGAAATCGTAGAATATTATTTTTCCTTGTCACAGAATTATGTCGAAAAAACAATTTCAGAATTTGAATAAAATATAATGTCTTTGCAAAAACATCCAAAAAGAGGCAGAGTTGTACCCGAATTAGAGAAACAGGGCATTTTACAGTATAGAGAGCTAATTCAGGGATATTACAGAATCGTATATGAAATATCTGATAGAAAAGTGATTGTTCATACAATTATAGATGGCCGCAGAAATTTTGAAGATACAATAATTTCTAAATTGTCCCGCTATCATTGAAATGAAAGCTAACAAAGCTCGCAAAGCCAGTATGGAGGGTGTCCAAAAAGTAACGTTATGCTACCGCGGTTGTGTTGCAACCAATTTCAGCATCTGTGGATGTTAGCATTGTAGTTTTATCTGCAAAGCCGGCATAGACACTGATGGTTCGACTGGCTCACAAACCGTTCTGGGAGGCGATGGTTTGTCAAGGATCAGTATAAGTCCAGCCTTCAGCTTTTTTCTGGATACAGACATATATGCTGCCGTTTGCGACGGTTTTATAGCCAGGGGCTGATATTGTATAATATACATACCAAATGCCGTTGTTAGTAGATTCATCAAAGTTCGCATTTCCGTAAAATTCTTTTGGTTTTATATTAAAGGTAGGACCTTCTTCGTCTTTAACCACATTTATACCCAGTTCCTCTACAATGTAAGAGAAATGCCAAGTAATGCTACAGCCGCTAGGTAATGTACCGTTAGTTACTCCATAAGTAAGATTCTGTTCCCATGTTGAAGGATATGCAACAGTCCAAGTAGTGCCACCTCCTGTAGTGTACTGATAAAAACTATTTGATGTTTCGCCAAATGTAATGCCATCTCCTGTAAACGTCTTTGGCTTAGCAAAGGTAATTGAGGTGCTGCCAGATTTTGTGTCGCATCCAGTAAGGCTTACCTCACATCTGACTGTACATGTCTCGTTGCTCGTAGGCACGGATGTGGTGTTTCGCAAGGTTTGTATGCTTGGAGTAATTGATATTCCAGAACCTATCTGTCTTGTGCCTACATACCATTTGTATTCCACTCCAGTTGGCATAACACCACTATGTTCTGCTGTAAATTTAAATGTCTTACTTTTGTCATCTGAGCCAACAAAATATTTGTTTGGAGTATAGGCCTCCAATCGAAGGTCGTATGGTGCGCTCTCTATTACTATGTCTATACTAGGAATTGTAAGCTTGTAGACATAGAAGCTATGCGTTTTTGTTGATGTTAGCCCAGATGGGAGTGCTGCAGTGCAGCTTACTGTCCATTGCATCATACTTGAGGTGGTTGTTCCTATTGTGCCAACTTCGTTTGGTTTTACCGAGGCAGAAGAACCAGACTTGTCTTTAGTGTGATTGTTTGAGTCCATTATTGTCCAGCTATAGGTTGTTCCTGCTGGGAAAGAGCTTGCCGTTGTTACGGAAAGGCTAAATGGGTCGTTTAGGTTTGTAAGCGCGTAATAAGTGGCTTCACTAGTCCAAGATGAATCTCCGTTGTTTGCGTTTTTGCTGGTTGGAGGTGTTACGCTTATGGCATGGTTGTAGACCGTAATCCCCGTGGTCATTACTATGGTTT
>JAGACC010000293.1 GCA_017614295.1 Treponema sp. | reverse complement strand
TTTTCACCGGAGAGTGGAGCCAATACGGTGGAATCTTCCGCTACGGAGCTTGCAACAAGAGAAGCAGATTCTGCATCCAAGGGTTCTGCTGCTGTAAGGTCAAAGACCACTTCTATTGTATTTTCTTCTGCACAAGCATTATCTTCCCTGCTTGCCTTTTCTGCAGGAACAGCACCGCTTTGGGAAACGGCATTGCTTGCGTCTGCAGATGAAGCAGATTCCTGCTGGCTTGAAGGAATTACTTTATTTGTGTCTGAATTTTCGCTTATTGTTTTCTTAGAGGCATCTTTTTTGGAGACTTTCTTGCCTTCTGAATATTCATGGGCCTTTTTTACGGATGAATTTTCTTCCGGCTGAACAAGCTCCGCCTTCTTTGACTTGCCGCTTTCGCTAACTGACTTTAAGACGGACTCAAAAGAAGTTGAGGACTTCTGGCTCTTTTTGTTTGCTGTACTTTTTTCACTCGCCGTATTAGCGGATGCAAACTGAACGTTTAGGGTCTGCATATAGGTAATACCTCCGGAAAACACCGAAGATTTTACCTGTACAGGGCTTCACAAAGCCTTTGACTCGCGAAGCCTTAAGACTTGGCTATTCGTCAAGCGTCGTGGGCTTGCTCTGCATCTTGCGCATCAGCTGGCCTACCCTTTCGTCCGGCATAAGCTGCAGCCAATAAGCTGTTGAAGAAGCCGTTCCAGATGTCTGGGCATCTTCTTCCGCCTGTCGCAAAACATCTATAACCTGCTGGTCCGGCATAGCCATAAGCTTTTCTACCGCCGCCTGAGGCTGCATACCAACAAGCCACTGCACAATTTGTTCGGTGTTTCTCTTATTATCTTCGTACTTTTTTACCTGATTGTTGAATGTTTTTTCACGTTCTTCCTGAGCTTTTTTCTGGTCCTCGAGTTCCTGCGCTACTTGTGTATTGTTGTTTTCTGCAGTAGCGACGTCGTTTTCCCTCTTGTCAAGCTCTTCTGAGCGGATGTCCAATGCTTCCAGCCTCTTTGCAAAGCGGTCGTTGTCCAAGTCTGCTTCTGCCATGTCTACCGGAGAAGAAGGTGCGGTGGAAGTCTGCGGCTGCAATCCCGCTAGACGGTAAACCGGGGCAAAGATTTTTTTTGCTTGGATTATGCCAAGATAGTCAAACCAAAGCAACCCGAACAAAACGAGTATTATAATGAGAATTAACAATAATATTGACTTTCCAAGTACTTTAGCCCGTGCCACGATTTCAAACCCCTCTAATATTTTTTAAATCTATCGGCATGTATTTAAAATAGTTTTAGCTATTTTATTTTTACAGGCCTTCTATGCTGAAAACGCCTTTTGCAAAGAAGACCTAGCCCCGATTGGAGCCGGCCGGAGGCGTCCGCCAGGACCGCGCGCCGTAAGGCGGGCAAGCGGCGCAAAGCGGGTTCCCACATGCCACTGCCCGCATCGGAGTGCGGGCACAGTATTACGGAAAAATACGCTCCAAAACCTTTATAAAGCTATTTTGCAATCAAACCGCCGATTGCACTTCCCAAAGTTATGTCGTTGTCTATGCTTACGATGTCGTAGTAAAGGCCGCGTTTTTGGACAAGCAAGCTTTCTAGGAAGGCCTCTACCCTAGCGCGAACCTTGTAGGTCTTGTAGAAGGATGTTCCGTCGCACAAAAGGCAGACTGGACGTGTTGCATCTCTACCGGCACCGCTTTTTATTACGCAGGCGGCGAGTATGGCTGATGCAAGGCGGGCACAGCGGTCTACGATGGCATCCAAAAGCTGGAAGAGGCGGGCATAGTCTTCTTCTGTGGCAGATTCCGCAGCTTTTGCGCCAAGTACAGAGGCTGTGCTGTAGGGTGCGTGCAGGAAGGAGTCCATCTCTATCTAGGTAAGTTTGCTTATCTGAAGGAGAGATTCGCTGAATTTCTTGCTGAAAAGGCCTTCCTGGGCGGCAGAATGGATTGCTTCGTAGGCAAGAGGTCCCATGTAGGCGCCGGAACACTGCTTTTCCATAAGGCCTGTACCCGGTTTTTCGCTCTTTGCGTCAAGGGCTTTGTCAAAGTCTGACTGGATTACATCTGCAAATTTTCCGCTTTCGCATACTATAATCTGCTTTTTAAGCCCCTTGTAGGCTGGATCTTCGCTCTGAATGTAGGCTCCGTTCATGCCTGTTCCAAGGATAAAGCCAACGTAGCTTGAGTAGCGCATTCCCTCTGCAACATCGGCTGCACCGGCTAAAAGGGCAGCAACAGTGTCGTTAAGGAGGGAAACATGCAGCTTCTTTTTCCAGCCGTGTTCTGAAAGGGCCTTTACAAGTTCCTTTCCTATGTGGCTGCCGACAACTTCCGGTGCCTTTACTTCTTTTGAAAAGTTGATGAGTACACCGTCTCCATCTTCGGTGATGGTCATTGGGTAGGAGAAGCAAAAGCCAATTTTGTCTGACTTGTCCTTAAGGTGCTCAAGGTTTTCTGCAAATTTGTCAAAGAAGGCCTTTTTGGAAAGCTCCCCCTCAGTTCCGGGCATCTTTGTCTTTTCCATAAAGTCTATGGAAGGCTTTCCCATGTTGTCAAAGGTAACAAGGCATGAGCGGAAATTTGTTCCACCGGCATCTATTACTATAACGCTTTCCCCGGCCGGGCTTTTTGCAGGCGGGTTGCTGAATGTGCGGATCATGTCCTGACCTGCCGGGCGGGAGCTAAGGCCTTCGTCCATATCGTAAAGAAGCGCATCAATCACAGTATCAATATCCGTGTTTACCGGAAAATTATGCTTTGAAAGAAATGCGGCAACAGCTTTGTTCATATTTTTACCTCTATAAATAGCTTTATTTGCTTATTGTAACCATTCTGGGCTTAATTTTCAAGTGTGGGCGGCTAATTTGGGGGTTGGAAGGTGCTTTTTCAGTTGCCAGACTTTCCTTTTATCGTTACAATAATGCCCTATGTCACTGGAAGAAGACTTAAAAAACGACTTGAACCCCGAACAGTACCGGGCTGTAACAACACTGGAAGGAGCAATACTCATAATTGCAGGAGCAGGAAGCGGAAAAACGCGCGTAATCACCTGCCGCATAGCAAACATGCTTGAACACGGCATTCCCCAGAGCCAGATTCTAGCCCTAACCTTTACAAACAAGGCTGCAAAAGAAATGGCAGACCGCATAAAGACTCTGACCAACAAAAAGCTTCAGAACCTAACCATAAGCACATTCCACGCATTCGGAGTAAGGGTTCTTAGGCAAGACATACAGGCACTAGGCTACAGGGAAAACTTTTCTATCTACGACGAAACGGACCGCTACGCCCTAATAAAAGAAACAGGCCGCGAGCTTCATTTTACAGGCGATGCAATGGACGTCTACAAAATAGGCGGAATCTTTAGCGACATAAAAACCGGACGTAAAAACTGGAACGCAGAAAATTCCATGTACAGGGAATTGTACGAAAGCTACCAGGAAGGCCTTAAGGTCTACAATTCAGTTGACTTTGACGACCTAATCACCCTGCCAATAAAACTCTGGAGGGAACACCCGGACATTCTGGAAGCCTACAGGAACCGCTACAAGTACATCATGGTGGACGAATTCCAAGACACAAGCCACCAGCAGTACGAGATGATGCACATACTGGCAGACAAAAACGTAGCCGTTGTTGGAGACGACGACCAGTCAATCTACAGCTGGAGAGGTGCAGACTACCAGAACATCTTGAACTTTGAAAAAGACTTCCCCGACGTTCAGGAAATAAGGCTTGAACAAAACTACCGCTCAACGGGAACAATCCTCGCCGCCGCAAACGGAGTAATAAAGCACAACACCAACCGCAAAGACAAGGAACTCTGGAGCGGAAACGGAGAAGGAAAGCCAATAGAAATCTACATGCCGGAAAACGAAGCCGCAGAAGCAGACTTTATAGCGGACGGAATACAGGGCATCTGTATGGAAGAAAAACGCAAGTACGACGACTTTGGAGTGCTAATGAGGGCAAACACCCAGAGCCGCGCAATAGAAGAAGCCTTTTTGGAAGCAAACATTCCCTACGTAATGAGCGGAGGAACATCCTTCTTTGAACGCAAAGAAATAAAAGACATAATAAGCTACCTAAGGGTAATCTCAAACCACGACGACGACATAAACCTACTCCGCATAATAAACACACCGCGGAGGGGAATAGGACGCACATCCATAGAAGCCCTAAACAAGGTTGCAGAAAGACTTGGTGTTTCTCTCTGGGAAGCAATACAGGCAGTACTTGGATGCGGAGAAGACGAATGCCCGGTAAGCGACAGCGCCTTAGAAAGCCTTAAAAGCTTCTGCGAACTTATAGAAAGCAACAAAACCATGCTAAGCGGAAAGGGACTAAGCAAAAAAGTAAAGCAGATGGTTACGGACATAAACTACTTTGACTTCCTGATAGGCGAAAACCCCAAAAGCGAAAAGGCCGCCAGGTTCAAGTACATGAACATAGAAAGCCTAATCAAAAGTATGGAACAATGGGAAAACAACCCCCAGCACGACGACACAAGCCTTTATGCCTACCTTAACCGCATTACCCTCCTTAGCAGGGACGACCTGGACGACGGAGAAGGAGACAAGGGAAAGGTAAACCTTATGACGGTCCATGCAAGCAAGGGTCTTGAATTCCCCGTAGTCTTTATTGCGGGTGCAGAAGAAGGACTCATGCCCCATGCGCGTGCAGTAGAAGAAGGCGGAGACAACGCAATAGAAGAAGAGCGCAGGCTTTTTTACGTAGCGGTAACCCGTGCCAGAGACAGACTGTTCATCTCCTCTTGCAGAAAAAGGCGCAAAATGAACGCTTCTGTAGATTGTGAACCCAGCCGCTTCCTTGATGAAATACCTAAAAATCTGGTAAAATATCATGAGCCTTCAAAAGAAGTTGACGCGGACGCTGCCCACGAAATGCTTCAGAACATGCTAAGGAACATGGCAAAGCCACACGTGCCAAAGCTATAGTTTTTTTTCTGCGGCAGTTCCTATGCTAAGGGCTTTCCGGGGTTCCGCGGGTCCCTACCCGCTCCATTGCCTGGCGGCAACGCTCCGCGCCCCTACAATCCCGGCCGTGCCTTTCTTGTTGGCAAAAAATTTTTAATGCTGCCAAGAAATTTAAATGCTTGGCGCTTTCAAGAACCAGTGCAGTTTTTTGGAAAGCGCAAAAGGATATGAATATGAAGAAAACGACTTTAAAATCTTGCCTTGTACTTTGTGCCTTGGTATTGGCATCTGGCTTTGCATTTTCAAAAGATGCATACATCATTCCGTCCTTTGAATTTACTGGCGGCGGAATAAAGATAGAGGCAGAAGACATGCTCCTTGAATCCGGCGGAAAGGTCTTGCCCCAAAAAGAAAAGCTTGAAGAAGTAACGGCTGGACGCTTATTCGATATGGACGCAAGCGCACACGCAAGCATTCTTATTTTGCCAACTGCCCCAAGCTGCACAGCAAAAGCCACAGTCACACTGGACGCAGGAACATACGAAATAATGGCATGCGAAAAAGCATTCCACAACGGCTTTGCTTCCATAAAAATGAATCTTGAAGGAAAAAACAAAAGCGGAGAAAGCACCTTCTTTTGCAAGCACGTATTCTACCCAAGTAACCCACCGTTGGGATTCTACGAACTTACAACACGCTGCCCCTGCACAATCACTCTGGAAGAAAAGCAGACACTAAGCATAGAACTTATCTTTCCTTCCGTAAAGAATGCAAAGGGCTATAAGAATTTAAGCCTAGACTACATTCAGATTGTAAAAAAATAAAGCAATTACTTACCCAAGTCCAGCATGCGGCGGTTGTAGTCCTTTGGCGGATCTTCAATAATGCTCCAGTCAAAGTCAAGCACACCGTGCGGAGGGAAGAGCGGCTTTCTTGCAGGCTTCTTTCTGCTGTT
>JAGACC010000292.1 GCA_017614295.1 Treponema sp. | reverse complement strand
TTTGTCTACGAGGCTCTTAACGCTAAGGTGGGGCTTCCCGTGAATGCGATACGTCCCTTCTATGCTTTTGCAAAGATGCTTCCGGTGGCCTTTCCTGCCGTGGTTGCATGCGCCGTATTTTTTATGCTCTACGTTTGCGTGTGCACTCTGGCGGTTTACCTGAAGTTTGAGAAGACCCAGGCCATTGAAATTTCCTATTTTTCCGGATTTTTGATTGGATGCTGCTTTGAGGGAACCAGGCTTTTAATTTCTGTAACGGATTTTTTGCCTTCTTCCTGGTTCCTGCTTTTTATGGCAAGGGTTGTGCTTACCGGACGGATTTTGTGCCCAATGAGCCTTCTTTTTGCGGCTATTTTGAGGGAGAATGAGCAGCGGCAGAATTTTGAGCGTAATTTCCTTATAATGCTGATAATTTCTTCCTTCCTGGGACTTATTTTGCCTATGAACAGCCTGGAATTTTCCACTACCTGTACTATTTTGTGCGGCTACCGGGGATTCCTTATTATTTACATTACACTGGTTGCGCTTGCTACGGCGCTTACGCTTTTTATGCACTACCACCAGGCAAAGTCCAACAGTTCTGCTTTGATTCTTGCAAGCTACGTTCTTTTGATGCTTGGTTACTTAATTCTTTGCAATGCCGATAATTACTTCTGCCTAACGGCGGGTGTTGCAATGTTTACGTCCGGTTCCATGGGCTATTTGAAGGGGCTGCATTCAAGCTATTTGTGGAAGTAAGCGGTTATTTGTGGAAGTAGGCGGTTAGAAGTAGCGGTTAATTGAACAAAGGGCTCTTTTTTTGTATAATCGGGCAAATGTGTGCAAAAAGGGAATCTAAGGGAAAGAAAACTACGGTGCGTTCCAAGAAAAAACGCTCCTCTCCGCGCAGGAAAAAGCCAAAGGTGCTTCTTAACAGTAAGTATGTCTGCATCTTGTGCGCTTCCATTGTATTCTTCTGTGCGGTTCTCTTGGCAACTACATTTTTGCTTAACGGTAGCAGTGACGAGCCTTCTGTTGGCTCAAAGCAAGAGATGATTCAAGAGGGGAACATAGCAAGCCTTTCTGCACCGGAAAAAAATGGTGGCAAAGGGGCTGGAAAAAGCGGAAGTGGGGCAAAGCCTTCCCTTGGTACCGGGGAAAATCGGGAAGGGGCAAATGTTGGCAATGACTCTGCTTCTTCTGCGGCTTCTTTGGGAAATGCTGGTTCTGGCGAAAGCAATAAAAATCTTGGCGGTGGAGATGGCGGCTATAAGGATGGCGGCTACAGCGAGGGCAGCTATGGTGATGGCAGCGGAAAAAATGCTTCTTTTGGGAATGGTAACGCTGTAAAGGCCGACCCGGAGATTGCTTCTATTCAAAAGCCTCCAAGACCGGACGGTGGGATTATAGAGACAAGGCCTAAATTTAACATTCCGCCTGCAAAAAATGCCGCTAGGCTTGCCTTTGTTATTGATGACGGTGGCATGAGCGTTGCAAACGTTAAGAAATACACATCGCTTCCTTTCCCAATAACAGTTGCTGTTCTGCCGGGGCTTCCACATACTGCAGAATGCGCTGCGATTGTGCGTAGGGACGGAAAAGAGCTTATGCTTCACCAACCCATGCAGGCAAAGAATTTGGGCATAAATCCTGGACCCGGAGCCATTACCCCGGAGATGGACAGCTGGGGAATTCAGCAGATTATAGAAAAGAACTTGGGGGAGCTTGGACCTGGGGTTAAGGGCTTTAATAACCACGAGGGTTCTTTGATTACAGAAGACAAGCTTAAGATGACTTTTATAATAGACCTTGCCATGCAGAAGGGCTTGTACTTTTTGGATTCGCGCACTACGAGTCAGACCCAGGCAAGGCAGGCTGCTCTTGAACTGGACACACATATAATAGAAAGAAACGCACCTTTTTTGGACAATGCAGTTACCCGTGAGGATATGCTGAACGAAATCTATAAGGGGCTAGAGGTTGCAAACAGGGCTGGATTTGCGGTAATCATAGGTCATGTGGACAAGTCTGCCGCTCTTCTTCCAAAGCTTTTGGAGGACATGTATCCTGAACTTGTTGCAAAGGGCTATGTTTTTACCACTCCGTCTCGTTTGTAGGCAGAGGGATTATCTTAGGATTATTGAAAACTTTTTACGGGGCATGATATGAAAGTATTGGGAATAGAAAGTTCTTGTGATGAAACAGCATGTGCTATTGTTGAGGACGGAAAGAAAATTCTTAGCAATGTGGTTGCAACCCAGATTCCTTTTCATCAGATTTACAAAGGCGTTGTGCCGGAAATTGCAAGCCGTAAGCATGCCGAATGGATTCTTCCCGTGGTAAGACAGGCACTTTCTGAGGCAAACCTTAAGCTGGATCAAGTGGACGCTATAGCTGCAACAAACAGGCCGGGTCTTATGGGATCTCTGCTAGTTGGGCTTACTTTTGGAAAGACACTTGCATGGGCTGCAAACAAACCCTTCCTTGCGGTTAACCACATGATGGGGCACATGTACGCGGCTCACCTGGAGAACGATATTTCTTACCCCTACATAGGACTTTTGGTTAGCGGAGGCCACAGCATAATTGCCAAGGTTAACGGTTTTGACGACTTTGAGATTCTTGGAACTACTATAGACGACAGCGTTGGCGAGGCTTTTGACAAGGTTTCCAAATTCTACGACTTGGGCTATCCGGGGGGAGTTATAATAGACAAGCTTTCGCAAAAGGGTGATGCAAAGGCATTCAGTTTTCCGCTTCCCAAGCTGGATAAGGGCGACCATGAATTTGACGTTTCTTTTAGCGGACTAAAGACTGCGGTTATTCACCAGGCGGAGATGTTCCTTAACGAAGGCTACGAAAAGACAGTGGAAAACATAGCGGCATCTTTTCAGGAGACGGCATGCAAGACTTTGGTTTCTAGGCTTTTGCGGGCTGTAAAGGCAACTGGTCTTACTACGGTTGTTGCGGGTGGCGGTGTTGCGGCAAATTCAAGGCTAAGGGCAATGCTTGCTGAACACAATGAAATAAACTGCATCTTTCCGCCTTTAAAACTTTGCGGAGACAACGGTGCTATGATTGCCGGGGTGGCATACCATCTTCTTATGAGGGGCGACAGAAGTCCTCTTTCTGCTACGGCATGCGCACGTATTCCTCAGTTTAAGAGGGGATTGGCCAATCTTGAGGCTTTTGGAAGACGCTAGGGGATTTTTCCATACCTTTTAGTTTATTTTTCAACTGCCTCGGTGGCAATTTTTTTATATTGAATATGCTCCGTTGCACTTTGCTTTTGAGATATTTCTTTGTTAAGCAGAGTAAGTCCATTTGTTTTTGAAGAAAGACTTGTTGTTGTTGTTATATCTCCAGCATAATATGATTTCTCTTTTATATCATAGTAATATATTCCATTGGCGACTATTAGTAGTTCTAATTGATCTTTTAAATCAGCAGGTATATTGTCGGAGTTTAATTCAAATTTAGATTCGATTTTTAAATATTGCTTATCTCCTATTTGATAAATATCAAGTCCCTTGATAGATAGCTTT
>JAGACC010000291.1 GCA_017614295.1 Treponema sp. | reverse complement strand
GCCATGGAGCCCCTTTAGTCCCGCGCAAGCGGGATGAGGGTTACCGAAGGGCGGAACGGCGGTGGCGCAAAGGGGCGTTCGGTCGGGTTAGCCAGAAGATGGATGGTAGAGCCGGGAGGAAGGGCCGGTTTGTATACGAGTGTTTTCTTTGCTTTTAAGTAAATTGTGTGGAGATAGTGACTGCCCTTCCGTAATTACCGTCCAAAAAATTTTTAATAATAAATTGCCAATCGTAAATTTTATCAATTGCCAACGGTTCACTTTTATGGAAATTTATTGTAAAATATATTCATGGACACCAGCAATAAAGTTGCTTTTTTCATAGATTTTGCAGAACCGGAATATTCCCTTGGCCTTATAGAGGGCGCCCGCGCTTTTTTTAAGAAACACGGGGTAGAAATGATAATTTTTGAGACCGGCAACATTAATTCACCTAGCAAGACCTACGGCTACCAGAGGCTTTCCGTTGCTTCGCTGATAAGTTCCAATACGGTTTCGGGGATGATTTTTGTAAGCGGTTCGCAGCTTTACAATGCGACTCCAGAATACCTTGAATCTTACCTTAAGTCTTTTGCTCCGATAAAAATTGTTTCCATTGGCTACGATTTTCCTGACTTTCCATGCGTTATTCCGTCCTGCAAAAAGAGCATGAAGGAATTGATTGAGCACCTTATAGTAAAACATTCATGCCGGAAGATTGCCCTCTTGACCGTAAATTCCCATTCAAACGACGTGCAGGCAAGAACCGAGATTTACCGCCAGGTGATGAAGGAGCAGAACCTTCCCGAGACCATAATCTATTCCGACAACTTGGGCTACATTCAGACTCTTGAGGCTCTGAAGGATTTTGATACGGCTTCTTCCAAATTTGATGCGATTGTCTGCATGAATGACGAGATGGCTTGTGCCTGTATAGACACTCTTACCACGGCAGGAATTTCTGTTCCCCAGAAGGTTATTGTTACGGGCTTTGACGATGAGATGCGCTCTTCCTGCATAACGCCTTCTCTTACGACTATAAACCAGAACACTTACAAGCAGGGCTATACCGCCGCAAAGATTCTTTTTGACCAGATAAACGGAAAGAATGTTCCCCACAAGAAGGTGGTGGAGTCCAACGTAATCTACCGGGAGTCTTGCAGGTGTATCTCCGGGGATATGAAGAAGGGCTTCTACCTTGACTCTAAGGGTAGTCTGCACGAGTCTAACCTTAAGGACTTGAGCTTTTTTGAAGTTTCTAAATGGTTTACAAACAGGAACCACTTTATAAAGATAACCCAGCTTTATACCAACATGCAGGCGGACATAAGTCTTGATTCGCTTAGCCACAGAATTAGGGACGACTTTTCTTCTTTTGGAATTCAGTGTGCCGCAATCTGCTTTTTTAAGAATCCTGTTGCAACGGATAAATTTGAATATTTTCCGCTTCCCCAGGAGGCATACGTCTTTACCGCCTACGACAATTCTACGGAAAAGGCTGTCTACTACAACGAGAACAGGATAACCTTTAACCCCAACGAGACTCTTCTGCCGGACGGACTTTTCTCCAACTACGAGAATGTGCATGTGGTTGCCCTTTACAAGAACACGATTCTTTACGGATATGCTGTTTACAGGAGGGGGCCTTTTGATCCTACGGTATATTCAATTTCCTTTAAGCTTCTTTCTTCTACGATTGCAAATGCCTTTACGACCAACAGGGTTCTTAAGGAATTTGAACTTGTAAAGACCGTTTCCATGACAGACGAGATGACTGGCCTTCTTAACCGCAGGGGATTCATGACGCTTGGAAAGACCATGCTTGTTGATAGTTTAAAGCACGGCAAGGGCGGAATAATTCTTTTTGGAGACATTGACGGTCTAAAGAAGATAAACGATACTTACGGACATTCGAGCGGAGACAAGGCTATTAAGGCTGAGGCTGCAATTCTAAAGGAAATCTTTGGGAAGGATTGTACTGTTGGAAGGCTTGGCGGTGATGAATTTGCGGTTATAGCTCCCAAGCTTACAATGGAAAAGTTTGAGGCTATAAACAAGAAGATTAAGGAAAAGTGCCTTGACTTTAACAATAAGTCGGGTGAGGAATTTACCCTTTCCATAAGCATTGGCTGTGTTCCCTTTAGCAAGAAGTCCAGCTCCAGTTTGCATACACTTCTTGCCCTTGCAGATAAGGAGCTCTACAAGGAGAAGGAAAAGCACCACGCAAGAATGGAATAGAATCTTAGCAGTCGTACCACTGGGCGGCGCTTTGGTCTGCAAACTGAATAAGCATTACGAGCGGGTTGTCCAGGAAGTTTGTGTAGTTGTAGCCTTCTGAATCTGAAAGGTCGGAGAAACCCATGTGGCGGCTTATTGCTTCCAGTACTGGGCGTCTTTTTATTAGCGAAGGAATTGATTCCAGAACCCTAAGGACAGATTCGTTGCCGTGTCCAAGTGTGCGTGTGTCCGTCTTGGTTTTGTATACAGGCGTTTTTTTCCAGTTGCCGAATATGTCTTTTGTGTTGTGCCATTCTGTTTTGTAGACATCCGCTTTGCAGAAGTCGTGGGCTATTGCGCTTATGTAGATGTCGCTTGCGCTTACGGTGTATTTTTCCGTGAATTTTTGTGCTGCAGGGCTAAGGAAATAGTTTTCCATAAAGGGTTTTGTTACGAGAAGTGCCTGCCTGGTAACGGTTAGCGAGTGGAGTGCCAGTCCTCCTTCAAAGTTGCCGTGGAATCTTGTGGAGGCGGGGCTTGTAAAGAAGCTTGATTCTTCCATCCATGCGCTGAATGCTTCCCTTTCGCTTTGGTTTTCTATGGCGGCTTCGTTCATCTTAAGGATGCAGTTCTTTGTTGCCTCTTTGTCGAAGTCTTTGCCGTCTTTTACCGGGGAAAATTCGTTGTAGACGGAGAGTAGTCTTTCTGCGTCTGAATAAAGCTTGTCTTTTTCTTCCTGTGTCATTTGCCTGTCCCAAGATTTGTTTTTGGATTTGAAATTTTTTGATTCAAAAAAAATGCCCTCTTTCTGCCGGTTTGCTTGGCGGAAAAAGGGCTTTCTGCAAAATAAGCTCCCCTTGGGGTTATGCTTTATTTTGAGTAGTATTCAACAACCATCTGGTCGTTAATCTGAACCGGAATCTCGTTGCGGTGTGGCTTCATGAGGAGCTTTCCACCGAAG
>JAGACC010000290.1 GCA_017614295.1 Treponema sp. | reverse complement strand
TTATATACTATACTTAGAACCGGAAGTAAGTTCGAGGTGCGACCATTCCGCAAGCCTTCAACAAAAGAACTTGCAGAATGTGCAATAAATCAAAAAGAGGAATCAGGAGCGGCTTAACCTATTGACAAAAAACATAGGAGCCATGCCTTTCGTCACCGCCGTTCCGCCCTTCCCTTACGGTCATCCCGCTTGCGCGGGACTAAAGGGTTGCAAGCAACCCGGGGCTCCATGGCGGCGTAGGTCTTCCTGCCCCATGCCTTGGCAACAAAATGCAATATTAATGCAATATTTTAAAAGAAACTTGCAAATTCTTTCAAAATTTTACAAGAATTTAAAAGTTCCTTGCAAATTCTTGTATCCTCTTGCAAGGTTTTAAAAGCCGCTTGCAAATTCTTTTAAAGCCAAAAAAATAAACGAAAGCAAAAAAAGCGCCCCCTACCCGCATAAAATCAAGCCCCAAGTCCTTTTTTGCAAAGAAAAGCCCCCCTTTTACCAAAGCCAAAAAAACTTGGCATAAAAACTGCATAAGGATTCATACATATCAAAAAAATGAGGTTTTTATGAATCAGGCAAAAGAAATCATCGAAGAATTCAAAAGCGGAAAATGCGACCTGGAAAAAAGCGTAAAGGCATTGGCGGAGCACATCTACAAGTACAAGATGTGGTACGGACTCGGAAAGCTTTCCATGGACAACCTGCACGACTTTATGGTGTCCTACATTCCAAAGCTAAAGAAAGTCCTACTCAACTACAAGAACGGGGAAGGCTCTCTGGAAGGCTACCTGTACGCAAACATAAGCATGGGTCTAAAACTGTGGAAAAGAAGGGAAGCAGCCTCCCTTGCAAAGCAAAACTGCCTAACATTCATCTCCCGGATGGGCTTGGAAGAAGAGGAATACGACTACCAGCTGGACGAAAGCTCCTACGTCTGCGACGCTGCAGAATGCGATGCACCTTCACTGGAACAGCTTAGGCAAATAAAGAAAAACTTCCGCCCGGTAACATACGACAACTTCAGGCACAAAGCCTACTCAGGACAGGACTATTCCCTATTCAGCAACAAAAACGCAAGGATTATAAAGAAGACCTGCCTTGTACTCTTTGCAAAGTGCGCCTACTATGCAGACGACCTTCTAACCGAAAAAATCTCGGTCATAACGGAAAGGCCCGTGGAAGAACTTCATCAAATAAGGCAAAAGATAGTGCAAGAGCTTAACCCAAAGATAATAAGGATAAAAAAGTGCCAGAACATAAGGGATGCCGCCTTCTACTTCCGCAACAAGTACATTATGGAAAAGAAAAACCTGCAGCAGAACGACTACCTCGCAAAGTCTATAGAAAAAAAGATTGAAGAAAGAAGCAGGATGTGGCAGGAAAAAAACTCCAAGCTAAAGGAAGAAGCAAACCTGATAGTCCCTTCAAATACGGCTGTGGCAAGGGTTTTGGGAACAAATGCCCGCATAGTAAAATATATTTTGGATTATGCAAAAAAAAACATGGACAATTTAACATTTAAGAGGTACAATAAATTCTATGAAGATTTATTTGGCAAGTGGCAACGTGAACAAAAAGCGGGAAATGAGTGAATTGTTCCCGGAGCACACAATTGTAACGCCAAAAGATGAAGGAATTGATTTTGATCCGGAAGAAACGGGTACAACGTTTTACGAGAACAGCCTTATCAAGGCAAGGACGCTGTATTCAATAACCGGAACCCCAGTAGTAGCCGATGATTCGGGAATCTGCGTAGACGCATTGGACGGCGCACCAGGAATCTATTCATCACGCTATGCGGGACCAGCCTTTATGCAGGGCAAACCGGACGGTTCAAAAATTCCTCAGGAAGAGCAGAACAGAATGCTGATTGAGCAGCTCAACGAAGCCATTGCCAAAGGTAAATTTTCTTCAGACGGCAGTTCAGGTCGCAAGGGAATATTCCCAAACGGACCCAGAAGCTGCCGCTACGTTTGCGCCATGGTGCTTTACATGGGTCCTTCCCGCCTCTATGTGGCACAGGAGACGATGGAAGGTACCCTCATAGAAGACATCAGGGACGCCCGCGGAACAGGAGGATTCGGCTACGACCCTATTTTCTTCCTTCCGCAGTACGGAAAAACAGCCGCAGAGCTTACGGCAGAGCAAAAGAATGCCATAAGCCACAGGGGTAAGGCAGCCCTATCCTTAAAGCATCTGGCATCAGAAATTAAGGATTTTAAATAAAATTAATGAATTTTTGCATTTTTTTTGATTTTTTTTGAAAAAAGTGCTAAAGTTCTTAATTAATAGTACCGATAATAAACAACGAAGAACCATAGCTGCTCAACTTCGTAGAAGATAACGGCTAGGTCTTCAAGTAAAAGATTGCAGATGTAGCCTTGTAATGCAGATGTAATCTTTTACATCCGGGCAAAAAGGATTTTGCCTGAACATAATTCCATGGAGGAAAAAATTATGGTAATCAACCACAACATGTCCGCAATGTTCGCCAACCGTTCTTTGGGAGTAACAAACGTTTCTCTTCAGAAAGATATGGAAAAGCTTTCTTCTGGCGAAAAAATCAACCGCGCAGGCGATGACGCATCTGGATTGGCAGTATCTGAAAAAATGAGAAGCCAGATCCGCGGCTTGAACAGAGCTTCTAGGAACGCAGCTGATGGTATCTCTTTCATCCAGACAACAGAAGGTTATCTGCAGGAAACAACAGACATCATCCAGAGAATCCGTGAACTCGCAGTTCAGTCAAGCAACGGTATCTACACAGACGAAGACCGCATGCAGATTCAGGTTGAAGTTAGCGCACTCATTGCTGAAGTAGACCGCATTGCTTCCCACGCACAGTTCAACGGCATGAACATGCTCACTGGACGTGTTGCAAAGGAAACAGGTGAAAACAGCGTAACAGCTTCTATGTGGCTCCACATTGGTGCAAACATGGACCAGCGCACACAGGTTTTCATCGGAACAATGACAGCATCTGCTCTCGGCATCCGCGAACTTGGCACAGAAGAAATCATGACAATTGCAACACCGGAAGATGCCAACCGCGCAATCGGTACACTCGATGAAGCTCTGAAGAAGATCAACAAACAGCGTGCTGACCTTGGTGCTTACCAGAACCGCCTTGAATATGCCGTAAAGGGACTTGACGTAGCTGCTGAGAATACTCAGGCATCTGAATCAAGAATCCGCGATACAGACATGGCTTCTCAGATGGTTCAGTTCACCAAGAACCAAATACTCACACAGTCTGGAACAGCAATGCTTGCTCAGGCTAACAGCCAGAGCCAGACAGTATTGTCATTGCTCCAATAGTGTAGTATAATAATCAGTAGGCCATATAGGGAAAAGAGTAAAATCTTTTCCCTTACCTGCTGACTGTGCGGAATGATTACTGAATCTTCATTTGAAAATCCTTTAACTTCCGTTTTTATAGTCAATTTTTGTTCCTTGTTTAGAGGGAACATAGATCTTTGAAAACCGCTCTTCATGGGTTTGTGACGGCATGGGCAAGTGCTTTTAGAAGAAAGCAACTGTTCCTGCTGTATTAGTCTAAACCGGCACCGGGGGCGCAAAAACCGGAGCCCGCTAGCACAAATCACAGGCGTAAGGCAAGAAGCCTTATGTAATAGAATCATGGAGGGCATGAACTATGGTTATTAATCACAACATGAGTTCAATGTTTGCTAACCGCGAACTGGGCGTAAACAACGCTTCTCTTCTCGGAAACATTGAAAAACTCAGCTCTGGAGAAAAAATAAACAGAGCTGGCGACGATGCATCCGGACTCGCAGTATCTGAAAAGATGCGCAGCCAGATCCGCGGTCTCAATCAGGCTAACAGGAATATCAACAACGGTATTTCCTTTATCCAGACAACAGAAGGCTACCTTGCAGAAACAACAGATATCCTTCAGAGAATCCGCGAACTTTCTGTACAGGCCAGCAACGGTATCTACACCGATGAAGACCGCATGCAGATTCAGGTTGAAGTTAGCCAGCTTGTAGCTGAAGTAGACCGCATTGCTTCACAGGCACAGTTCAACGAAATGAATATGCTTACAGGCAGATTCGCTCGTGACAGTGTTTCTGGACAGGAAATGTGGTTCCACGTTGGTGCCAATATGGACCAGCGCATTCAGTCTTTCATCGGCACAATGACCGCACAGGCTCTTGGTCTTCGCGGCTCAACTGGTACAGATGAACAGATCAGCATTTCTACTCCGGATGCAGCAAACCAGGCAATCGGTACTATTGACCATGCACTTAAAGCAGTTAACCGCCAGAGGGCAGACCTTGGCGCATACCAGAACCGCTTTGAAATTGCATCAAGAGGTATCGCTGTAGCAGCGGAAAACACTCAGGCTTCTGAATCTGTAATCCGCGACACAGACATGGCTTCACAGATGGTGGAATATACAAGGGATTCTATCTTGACACAGGCAAGCACAGCAATGCTCGCTCAGGCTAACAGCCAGTCACAGAATGTCTTGGCATTGTTGCAGTAGACTATAAACCGTATCCGTTTGTTTTAAGAGATATCTGGATGTCATCTTTTTTAGCAAACAATACGTAAGAGTGAGGAGGGGTGCGCCCCCTTCCCCTCTCTTCTTTTATTTCAGGAGGAAATATCCATGAATACAATAAGTACGATTGGACAGACATTGGCAATGGACGGCCATTCTTTCAAAGGCGGTATGACGGCATTCGCCATTCCGAAGGCTCGCGAAGCTGTAGCTCCGATGAAGTTGCCCCAGACCGCTGCGGAAGTATCAAGGACATTAGCCGATAATCTGGCCGAAGCAAAAGAAACCTGCCAGAACATTCAGAAATTGTCTGACTTGGTTTTAGGTCACAAACTTCAGTTCAGTGTAAACGAAAAGCTGAACAAAGTTATTGTCGAAGTAGTCGATCCCTCGACGAATAAAATCATCAGGGAGATACCTTCTGAGGACCTGCAGAGAATTCAGGTTCAAATGAAGCAAGCCATCGGCGTACTCTTCGATGAAATGATATAATAAGTTGCGCTGCCTAAAAAACAGCGTAACTTACGAATAGGAATAATAACGGGATAATGGCAGACGGAATAAGCATACCAGGAGTAACCGATAAATACAAAACCAACGATCTCGTTGAATCTCTAATGGAAGTTGAACGCGTGCCACTCAAGCGCGAGCAGGCACAGTTGGAAACTTATCAGAGCCAGCAAGCAGCTTGGCGCGATATGAATTCCAAGATGTCAACCCTTAGGGAAAGCGTAAAAACTCTCTACTCTTTCGAAAACCCGTTCAACAATAAGCAGGCAACATCTTCTGATGAAAATGCCGTTACTGTTGAAGCCGACAGGAATGCGGAATACGGAACTTTTAAGCTAGACGTATTGCGTCCCGCGGCAGCAGACCGTTTTTTAAGCGGCAACATAGACAAAGGTTTTAAGATTGCCCCTGGAAAATACACTTTTGTAGTTGGCGACAGAAGCGTTGAGTTTAACTGGAAAGGCGGTAAACTTAACGATTTTGTTACTTCGCTAAACAAGCACGGCAACAACCTCATAAAAGCAAGCCTAATCGGAATTTCCTCCGACAAAAAGGCGCTTGTTTTTGAAAGCCTTAAACCCGGAATAAAAAATAAACTCATTCTGAAAGACCAGGCGCTAGAGCTGGCAACCAGCATAGACATGGTTTCACCTGTAAAAGTGGAACCTACCGCCATGGCATTTTCTCAAGATACATTCACCTGCCCTGCAACCTTTGCCCAAAACCCACAGGCTCCTGAAGAAGAAAATCCCCAGGCTCCTTTGGCTGAGGGCGAAGAAGTGCAGAATGCAGAGGAAGAAGCAGCACCTTCACCTCTTGAACAGGAAGGACTTCCTCCACTTAGCAAAGACCACGTAGCACTTACAAAGAACGGAATCTTTATCCCGGCACGCGGCGGTGTTGAAATTCCAATTCCAGAAGCACTAAAGACGGAAGGCAAGCAGGTAATAGACTTTACGATAGACGTAAAGCAGACAGAAGACATTACCGTTGCCATAAACAACCGCATTCAGCATCCTGTTTTGCCAGACCCGGGATTCATCACATTCAAGGGAATAACCGTAGAAAACGACCAGAGCGACACTACCCTGCCAGAAGCACAGGGAGGAATTACAAGTCCGCTCGATCCGGTTGAAGACTCAAATTTTGTATTCATCAAGAATGCTGACGGCTCAGAAATTCAGCTGCCGGAAGATTCAATAAAGATAGACCCGGAAACAAACCAGATGAAGGTTTCCATACGCCTTGCAGACTTTCCGGACGCAAAAAGCATAGTTCTCCGCAACAGCAACACAGGCAAGGAACTTTCCCTTTCGCTTCCAACAACATGGGATTCATCAAAGGACCTTGGCTTTACTCCAAACCATCCGGTCTCTGTTGCAAATGACGCGCAGATAAAATACGAAGGAATAACACTAACCCGCTCCACAAACGACATAGACGACGTTGTTCCAAACGTAACGCTGCACCTCCACGACAAGACGGAAAAGACGGCTACAATAAAAATTGAACCGGACAAGGAAAGCGCAAAGAACGCACTTATTACATTCGTTGGAAAATACAACCAGGTAATTGCAGAAATAAACATACTTTCTTCCAACAAACCGGAAATCGTTTCCGAACTTGACTACCTTACAAAGGAAGAGCAGGAAAAGGAAATGGAAAAGCTGGGCATGTTCTCCGCAGACTTCTCGCTTACAACGGGAAAATCAACCATGCAGAGGATTGTTTCTGCAAACTACAACTACAACAACGAAAGCCAGACTCAGGATTTAATCACCATGCTTAACCAGATTGGCATCTCCACAAACGCAAGCGGCCGTTCTTCCGGATACAACCCGTCTCAGATGAGGGGCTACCTGGAAGTGGACGAAAAGAAGCTTGACGAACACCTGGAGAACCATCTTGACGAGATAAAAGACCTCTTTGGCTACGACAGCGACGGAGACCTTATAATCGACAACGGAATCGGCTACCTCTTGGACAAGCAGCTAACATCATGGGTGCAGTCAGGCGGCATAATTTCCACAAAAACTTCGGCTTTGGATGCAAAAATCAAGAATTCCAACAAGAAGATAACGAATTTGGAAACAAAGCTGAACGCAAAGGAAGCCGAACTTAAGCAGAAATACGCTAACATGGAAGGAACCCTTAACAGTCTGGAAAGCCAGCAGAATACGATAAAGAATTTCTCAACGCAAAACAGTAACAATAGAAAATAAGAGGGGAATCCAATACTATGCAGCTAAAAGTAAACGGTGAAAATGTCGATATTACACTAGAAGGCGAAAAAACCGTAGGCGAAGTCCTTAAGTCTTTTGAGGCAGAAGCTTCAAAGAACGAGGCTACGACCACAAACATAATTCTTAACGGAAAGGAAATTGCTGCCGACGAATTTGAAAAAATTTTAGGCGAGCCTATTCTTGACGACACGAGCATTGACTTGACGGTAGTTTCAAGGACCGCTCTTGTAAGGAATTTTAAGGAATCGGGTAAAAAGCTGGAGGAAATGCAGGCGGAGCTTGGAAACGTAAGCACTCTGCTGCAAAGCGGAAAGGATGCCCAGGTTGGAAAAATCATTACCGCTCTTGCCGATGAAATTTCAAACTTTCTGCACATTGCCCGCCTAAGCGCACTCTTCCCGGAATTCTACAAGGGTCTGGAAGCCGGAGGAAAGGACATTGGCCAGTTTTTGGAAGACTTTATGCCCTTCCTTAAGGATTTTGAGGAAGCCCTTGGTTCAAAGGATACGGTTACGGTTGGCGACATTGCGGAGTACGAAATAAGCCCACGCCTTAAGCAGATGGCAGAAGCAGTTGCCGGCCTAAAGGAATAAGCGCCTTTAGCACAACTTTTCAGGAGGTTCAGAATGGGCGGAAGTAACGATCCGTATTTGGTAGTAAATGCTCAAAAAAATCCTCTTATAATGAAATTTGTTATCATAGTCCTCGTATTTGCTTTGATAATGCTTACCATTCATTTCATTCTAAGACACATCCACAAGATTCACACATCAAGGGAATGGATTGAAGCTCAGAAGAACAAGGACACTACAGCCCAGAACGTTATAAACGTTGCAAAAAAATCTGACCTTACCAAAGAAGAAAGGGATTTGCTCTGGGACATCTGCCAAAAATTCAAGGCAAAGAACATAGAGTACCTTATAAAAGACGCGGATGCAATGACCGAGCTTATGCACAGGGAATTTGAGTCTATAAAGGACGGCCCCGAAGCAGAAAAGACACTATTCTTCCAGCTGAATTCAAAGCTGGAGAGGGAACGCTACAAGTCAATGGTCATAAGCACAACCGGAAGCCTTGAGCAGGGACAGGAATTCTCCTACAAGGATGCAGACGGCAACGACTGGAAATTCACCCTTTCCCAGAACACACAGCAGGGAATGCAGCTTGAAGTTCCGGTAACATTCATCAACAGCAACAAGAACCCCGCCCCTCTTACAAAAATCATCCTGATTTTTAACGCAAAGAACGAGATTTGCTATTCTATCGTAACCCGCGTTATCCGCTATGCACAGGACAAGGAAGGGAACAACATAATGATTGTTTCCGCAAGCAACCAGATAAAGCAGGTTTTGCGCAGAGTTGCAAAGCGTATGTCCATAAACATCCCCTGTAAATTTGCAGCGGCAAAGCCAAAGAGCAGCAAAAAGAACACCGACTACGAGATTCAGGAGAAGCGCTTTAACGGAAGGTTCGTGGACATTTCTGCTGCAGGATGTAGGATTGAATGCACCATGCCAATCAAGCAGGGTCAGAACATCTATCTTGAATTTAGCCTGGAAAACAGCAATAATATCCAGAAGGTAATAGGAACAATAATCGCAACCAAAAAGGCGAGAACAAACAGCAACTACATACTTCACATACAGTTTGAAGATTTGAACATTGCTACCAAAAACAAGATTTATGCCTTGATACACGGTTTTATTGAAAGGGCAAACTAGGAGGACAAACAGAGCATTAACAGTGCTATGTTTACAGCATTATGAAGGTTCTAGAGATTAATTCGCTTTCTAAGGAAGAAGGTTTTATTTACTATATAAACAGATACAAGGGAACTGCCATTCTGGAAATTCTTTCCGAGCAGGTTTCTGTTCCCCTTTCTTTTACAATAGAAACCAGTCCGTTCGGAAAAAAGACGATTCAGATTGGAACCTTGCCCAACACACTCAACTATCCTGTTACGCCAATAGTGACAAGCCTGCGAAACTTTATAGTGGAAATGGACAAGTCCGGCGTACTTCCGCAAACCTGATTGGAAAAGCAATATGAAATTCATAACAAATTCCGCAGAAGAAACCATTGAGCTTGGGAAAAAAATAGGAAGCCTTCTTAAGCCCGGCGACGTTATAGCAATGACCGGTACCCTTGCAGCTGGAAAAACAACAATCACCAAGGGAATTGCCCAGGCACTTGGAATAAAAGACAACATCACAAGCCCCACTTTTTGCCTTATAAGCGAATACGAGGGAGAAAAAATGCCCCTCTACCACTTTGACGTGTACCGTCTGGACGGAGAGGAAGACTTTGAGACCCTTGGCGCGGACGAAATGCTCTACGGAAAGGGAGTCTGCATAATCGAGTGGAGCGAAAAAATAAAGAATCAGCTGCCAAAAAAGACTATCTTTATGGAAATTACCCCCCTTGAAGATGAAAAAAGGGAAATTACTCTAAGCAACTGGGACAGGGAAGAAATATGAACGCACTGGGTATTGACTGC
>JAGACC010000289.1 GCA_017614295.1 Treponema sp. | reverse complement strand
ATAAAATACTTACTTTTTTATTATCGGTATTTTATTCTTTTAATTTACAGTAATCTTTTAAAAATGCCCGTCATCAAGAATAATGATGTCTACACGGCGGTTATAAGCTGCCGCTTCTGGCATCTCCGCATCCTTGAACTTTGGACGGGTATCCGCATAACCTGCAATGGAGAATGACTTCTCATTGGCTCCAAAGTCAACCAGGTAATGCAATACGTTGGCCGCACGGGCTGCAGAAAGTTCCCAGTTTGTCTTGAATTCCTGCACTCCTTCTTCGTTTGGTCCCACGTCTTCCGAATCCGTATGGCCTTCTATTCTATAGCGCCATGGTTCGTTTTCTTTACGGTTGCGCTTTTCCAATGCTTCTTTTTCGTTAATCTCGTTAAAGAACTGAGAAAGGCGCAAGAGAGTTTCCCTTGTTGTTTCTATATTAAGATCTGCACTTCCTTTTTCAAAGAATGAATCGGAAGCAAGAGAAATTACAAGACCACGCTCATCACTTGTGATTGTGATGCGGTTAGACTTGATGTCCGGCTCAAAAATACTGATAGCCTTCTTCTTTGCAGGTCCAAGAGATGAACCCCTTTCGTTTGAAGGAAGTGAGCTTACTGTATTTCCGAGGTCGGAAAGTCGGCCGGCAGACAGTGATTGTCCTCCGCCCTGAAGCGTATTCTGGATGGAAGCCTGCATTGCAGCCATCATTACTGCATCTGCATCGCTGGGGTCATAAAGCATGACGAAGAAGCAGAGCATGAGGGTAATCATGTCGCCATAAGTACCCTGCCAGGCGGTTGAAGGCTTTCCAGGATCTGATTTTTTTCTAGCCATTCTTCAAGCCTCCTTAGTCCTTAAGAACTTCTGAAGAAATAGCTTTGCGTGTTACAGGATCAAGATATGTAAGGAGCTTTGTTGCAAGGATGCGAGGGTTGTCTCCAGTCTGAATAGAAAGAACTCCCTCAAGGACCATGTCCTTTGAATTCATTTCCCTTGCATTCTGGGCAAGAAGCTTGTTTGACAAAGGTCCGAACAGCCAGTTAGCGATCATACAACCATAGAGTGTTGTAATCAAAGCAACAGCCATGTTAGGACCAAGGGCTGACTTGTCTTCCAAGTTGTTCAACATACCAATCAAACCGATAACGGTACCCAACATACCCCAACCAGGAGCGTAACCTGCCCACTGGATAAGTACGCCAGCCCACTCCATGTGACGCTTTTCGCACTGGGACATTTCGTTTTCCATGATTGCACGGATTGCTGTTCCGTCGTGACCGTCTACCATGAGGCGCAGTCCTTCGCGGAGGAATTTATCGTCAAGGTCGTCAAGACCCTCTTCCAAGGCAAGGATACCTTCGCGGCGAGCCTTTTCGCTAAGGGCAACCATATTCTGAACGGTTGACTTTTCGCCGTAGTCAAAAACCTTAAAACAGCGTCCCATTATTTTCCAGACACCAAGGACTTCATGTAACGGGAAAGCAATGAAAAGGGCGCAATAAGAACCACCGACAGTAACGAAGATGGAGGCAAGGTTCCAAATATCCCCGGCACGTCCACCACCAGAAATAACTCCGATAATTACCATCGCCACGCCGCCAAAAAGGCCAATAATTGTAGCTACATCCATTTAAAAAAATCCTCCCGACTTTAACTATTCCCTTTGTTTTTGCAAATCACAGTTCCTGATTCCAGATGCCGATTCGCCTTCGGTATTCGACGACCTTATCCACTACCTCTTCCGGAGTGTCGCTTACAACAACCTTCTTTCCGGAAAGAAGAGTAAGCGTAAGGTCAGGATTCTGTTCCATGCTTTCTATTTGATGCGGGTTAATCCAGTATTTCTTGCCATTCAGACGGGTAACTTCTATCATATCTTAATATAATGTACAGTTATCGTCCGACCGTCAAGTGGGTCTACGGATTTTTCCGCATAAATTTTCTCTTTTGAATATCGGACAAGGGGAGCTTCTTCTTGAAGGAAAAATACAAAGCCACGGATAGCGGCTTGGCAGGATACTGATACCGCACCAACCTACGCCGCCATGGAGGGGCCCGCCAAAGGCGGGTTGCGGAACGAAGTGGAGCAATGGAGGGGTTGGGCCCCCGGAACCCCGGAACGGCGGTGGCGCAGAGGCCTGTCTGCCGAATTAGCAGAAGCGTAAAATGGTAGAGCGGAAAAAGTACCGTCCAAAAGAAGAAATGGCATAATTTTAATCCGCTCAGGTTTTTCTAAAAAACTGTTATAATAGGAGAAATAACAAAAAAAATATTGAGATTTAATTGAATCGGTATTATTCTTACCATATGAAGAGCAAAATACTGGTCATTGAAGACATTCTTGAGATGTCAGAACTGATAAGCCTTTATATGAACAACGCCGGTTTTGAGACAAAGGCGTGCGAAACAGCCGAATCCGCCCTTGAAATGCTTAATGACGGCTACGTTCCTGACCTTGTGCTGCTGGACCTTAACCTTCCGGGAATGAGCGGACTGGAATTTCTTCAGCAGTTCAGGAAGAACTACAAAACCACTATTCCTGTGATAATCGTTTCTGCCCGGGATGCAGACGAAGACATAATTGCAGGCCTTGGCTACGGCGCTGATGAATTTGTTACAAAGCCCTTTAGCCCCAAGGTTCTTGTTGCCCGCGTTCAGTCTAAGCTTAACAGGCTTTCAGCAACGGAAGCTTCCGTGGAAGAAACAATTACTTTTGGCCCCTACACGCTCTTTTGCAACAGTTGCGTGCTTAAAAAAGGAACAGAAAAGATTCCTCTTTCCACAAAAGAGTACGAAGTTCTGGAATTTCTTGCGCGCCATGCAGGTGAACCGCTAAGCCCGGAAGTTATCTATACAAACGTATGGAAAACACAGTACGGTGACATTACCGCGGTTGCAGTTTACATTCAAAGGCTAAGGAAAAAGATAGAGGAAGACCCTTCTTCTCCAAAGATAATTACGACTATGTTTGGCATGGGGTACAGGTTCGATAAATGAAAATCAAGTCGCAGTTCAAACTCTTGATACTCGGCATCGTAATAATTCCTCTTATTACAATAACGGTCCTGCCCATAAACAACTATCTTACCTCGCCCCAGCGTACCCTTCTTTCTGGCTACAAAGAAATCAGGAAGATTAAGGAAATAGACCTTACGGAAGAAGACTGGTCCATTGTACGCAAAAAGATAGAGAGCATCCCGCCCAACGTGCAGGTTGCCTTCTATTACAATTCAACGATTCTTATCTCAAACATTCCAGAGCTAAAGACCGGCATGTATCTTACGCCTTTTGAGATTTTTGAATTCATGAAGAATACAAACGCCGACTTTGACTACCAGTTCCAGTCTCCCCTTATGACAAAGGAAGAAATGGAAAAAAACGAGGGGTTAAACTACAGGATTCTGGTTATAAGCAGGGTTCCCACTCCGGAAAAGAGCAAGGCGCACAAGCCCTTCTTCTACCTTCAGGCACTTATTTTTGCGGTTCTATTTGAATTTTTCTGCTTAACGTCCGTAATAAGGCTTTCCAGGGTTATCTACAAGTCCATAACGGTTCTGGAGCAAAGCACGCTAAAGATTGCAAACGGAGACCTTGACGCAGAGATTAAGATGCCCAAGAACAACCGCCTGGCAAACGAGATAACATCCCTTGTAAAGAGCCTTGAAAAGATGAGGACCTCACTCAAGGACGACCACGAGCGCAGGGTAAAATTCATCATGGGTATAAGCCACGACCTAAGGACACCCGTTTCTTTGATAAAGGGCTACTCCGAGGCTATTACAGACGGCATTGTTAGCGACATGGATTCGGTAAGGAATTCGCTTTCCATAATAAACGCCAAGGCAGACCAGCTTGAATCCATGATAAACGACCTTATAAACTACGTAAAGCTTAACAATACGGACTGGAAGCAGACTCTGGAAAACGTAAGGCTTGAACCATTCCTTACAAACTTTGCACAAAGCGCACTAAACACAAGCAGCGTCTACAACAGGAAAATCAACACCTTTATAGACGTGGACAGCTCTATTGAAGTTCCAATGGACAAGAACCTGGTAAGCAGGGCTTTGGAAAACATACTCAGCAATGCGGTCCGCTACACAAAGGATGGAGACAGCATAAGCATTTCCGCCGTACAGGAAGGCTCCGTCGTACTGCTTAGCATTGCGGACACCGGTATTGGAATAGAACAAAAGGACCTTGAGCACATATACGACATATTCTACCGTGGAACAAATTCCCGCCGGGAACAGGGCATGGGGATTGGGCTTAGCGTAGTAAAGACGATTATAGACACGCTTGGCTGGAACATAAGCGTTACCTCCAAGACGGAAGAAGGCACAACTTTCTTTATAAGGATTCCATTCGGGAGCGGCAAAAGCGAAGAATCTCCTGCTCAATAGCTTCCCTGTCTTCCATGTCAAAGGTAAGGGCGTTTGGGATTCCCCTCATAAAAGTATACTGCCTCTTTGCGTAGCGGCGGCTGTCCATCTTGATTTTTTCTTTTAGATTTCTTATGCAGTCGGAATTTTTGTCAATATTGGCAAGGTCTATTCCAAGGTTTTCGTCAAAAAACTCCCCGTAGCCAATGGCCTTCATTCCAGGGGCATCTCTACCTATTCCCTTGCTGTAAAGAGAGGAAACCTCTTCGCAAAGTCCCTGGTCAAACATGGAGTCCACCCGCAAATTTATCCTTTCGTAAAGGTCTTCCCTGCTTCGTGTAAGGACTATAATGCAAAAGTCGTAGCATCCGCGGAGCTTGTCCGGCAAAGAGTAAGAACTTAGCGCTTTTCCCGATGAATAAAAGACTTCAAGCGCCCTGCAAACCCGGTATGTGTCGTGAACCCTTATCTTTTTTGCAGACTCAATGTCGCATTCCTTTAGCTCCTGGTAAAGAGCATAGGCACCCTTTTGGGCAAGCCTTTCCTTTATTTGGCGGCGTATTTCCGGATCGCTTTCGGGAGTTGTTGGAAGACCAAGCAAAAAAGAGCGTATGTAAAAGCCGCTTCCGCCTGTTACTATTGGAAACTTGTGTCTTTGGGCAATGTCTTGGCAGGCACGGTCAGCTTCTTCCAGCCACTCTCCCACCCCAAACTGAACTTTAGGGTCTGCTATGTCTACGCAATGATGGGGTATGTCTATTCTTTCTTCTGCGGAAGGTTTTGCGGTTCCTATGTCCAGTCCCTTGTAAACAGCCTGACTGTCTGCGCTTACAACTTCACCCATGCCTTTAAAATACGAAAGACTGCTCTTGCCAAAGATTTCCCTTGCCAAAGCAGTCTTTCCGCACGCGGTGGGCGCAAATATTACAATCACCGGGAGCATTTTTTACTGACGCGGCCCCTGCTCGATACGGTACTGAACCTCGTTAGTAAACAACTGGCGGGCTGCAATGCTTACAACCTTGTCGTCATTTTCTTCTACAACAGGATCATTTACCATAGCCAACTGATAGGCGCGACGGCTTGCGGCAACAGTAATTTCATAAATACTGCCTTTAAATTTTACCAATTCTTCAAGCGGGAATATCATTCCATACCTCTTTATAATTTGACACTGTATTATAGCAGATTTGAACAAGTCTGTCCATAGTAAACAATAACAACTTTCAAAGTATTTTCCATATTCTGGAGCGTATGCCTTTTTTTACTGTTTTTGCCTATTCCGGCAAAAAATGCCTTTTGTCTCCCGTGCTCCGGGGTTCCGGGACTTACGCCCTCCATTGCCTCGCTCGAAGCTTGCGCTGCGAGTTCGGCAACCCACCTCCGGTGGGCCCCTACGCCCGGGGCTAGGCTTTTTGGCAAGGAAGCCTTCTTCGATTTAGCGGTTGGGAAGTCCAGGGTGCAAAACCTTGTTTACCTTTTAAAACTGCCCCTCTGGCTTTTATTGATGGGCATACAAATACCTATTTGTGGGAGAAAAGGCACTTGTTTTTACACGCTGCAAAAACACTAGATGTGGTGTCAATCTTTTTTATTATACATACTTTCATAATAATCATTGT
>JAGACC010000288.1 GCA_017614295.1 Treponema sp. | reverse complement strand
GCTGCAACGCATGTACAAAGTCTTGTACACAGGGCTTGAACGTAATGCAGTACATTGCCTACGCACAGCGCGGCGAATACGCAAAATGCGCGGACGAGTCTTTTGACTGCGTAATGTGCGGTGTGTGCAGCTCGCGCTGTCCTGCCGGCATAAGCCATCCGCAGGTTGCAGAGCTTGCGCGCCGTCTTAACGGCAAGTACATTCAGCCTGAAACACAGCATCTGCTTGACCGCGTTGCTGAAATTGATGCAGGTAAATGCGAAGAAGCAATTAAGAAGCTCGTAGAAATGTCTACAGGCAACAAAGAGCAGATTAAGAATCTGTATAACACCCGCGAGATTGAGAAATAAGGAGCGTATGATGAGCGATAAATATATTGCTGATGTAGCAAACAGCTACACTGATGAGATGATTGAGTCAGCAAAGATTGTTGCTGCAAAGCGTGATGAAAACATCAAATTTGAACATGCGCGCCTTACTGCTGATGAAAAAGACGAAATTTTAGCAAAATATCATCCAGACCGCATTGCAAGCCAGTTTGCAGAACTCAAGATTGGCCCGAACAAAGGCGAAAAAGCTCCAATTGAGCTTGCTGAAATGCTTCAGGCTAAACCGCGCATTGAGCCGGAAGACGTTGACCTTTCAAAAGTTGATTATGAAGCTGACGTGCTTGTAATCGGCGGCGGCGGTGCAGGAACTTCTGCCGCAATTATGGCTTCTGAAGCCGGTGCAAAAGTTCTGCTCGTAACAAAGCTCCGCGTAGGCGATGCAAACACAATGATGGCAGAAGGCGGTATTCAGGCTGCTGACAAGCCTAACGATTCGCCTGCTCAGCATTATCTCGATGCATTCGGCGGCGGCCACTTTGACGGCAAGCCTGAGCTTGTCTATACGCTTGTAAACAAAGCTCCGTCTGTTATTAAATGGCTCAACGACCTCGGTGTTGAATTCGACAAAATGCCGGACGGCACAATGGTTACAACACATGGCGGCGGAACAAGCCGCAAGAGAATGCACGCCTGCAAAGACTATTCTGGTGCAGAAATTATGCGTACATTGCGCGATGAAACATTCAACCGCGCTGACAAAATCACTGTTGTAGATTTTACTTCTGCTGTTGAGATTATCAAAGACGACAAAGGCAATGCATGCGGTGCCGTCCTTATGAATATGGAAACAAAGGAAATTCTGATTGCAAAAGCTAAGGTTGTAGTTATTGCAACTGGCGGCGCAGGCCGTATGCATTATCAGGGCTTCCCTACATCTAACCACTACGGTGCAACAGCTGACGGTCTTGTGCTTGCTTACCGTGCCGGCGCAAAGCTCTTGTATCAGGATTCATTGCAGTATCACCCGACTGGTGCGGCTTACCCTGTGCAGATTCTCGGTGCGCTTGTTACAGAAAAAGTGCGCTCGCTTGGTGCAAAGCTTGTCAATTCAAAGGGCGAAGTTTATATTCACCCGCTTGAAACACGCGACGTAAACGCTTCCGGTATTATCCGCGAGGTAAAGAATGGCCGCGGTGTTAAGAATGACGTACAGGATGCTGTATGGCTTGACACTCCGATGATCGAAATGATTCACGGTGAAGGCACAATCATGAAGAGCATTCCTGCAATGTACAAGATGTTCATCAAGTACGGCATAGACATCCGCAAGGAACCAATCCTTGTCTATCCTACACTCCACTATCAGAACGGCGGTGTAGAAATTGACAAGACATGTCACACAAGCGTAAAGAACCTTCTTGTAGCTGGTGAAGCATCTGGTGGCGTTCACGGAACAAACCGTCTTATGGGCAACTCTTTGCTCGACGTAGTTGTATTCGGACGCGAAGCAGGAATTGAAGCTGGAAAGATGTTCAAGGGAATCTCTTCTCCAGACGGACTTAACCTTCAGCACGTAAAGGACTTTGAAAAAGAGCGTGACGCAGCAGGAATCAAGAAGGACTTGGTATCTCCAAAGCTTCTTCCCCGCTACACACACGGCAATCCGGAATTTGCTCCAAGCGCAGACGACCAGTACGGACGCGGCAACGACGAATTCAAAAACGGTGCAGTAAAGAACTAGTCCAATAAGGCTGATGAATCAGGGCCGGTTGTCAAAGAGACTTCCGGCTCTGTTTTTTTATTCCCAATTATATTGAAAAAAGTTTGCAATATTGCTAGAATACATTCATTCTACTATTAACCGAGGTCTTCAAAATGGTACTTTTTGGAGGAATTCTTTCCGTAAAGGCAATCACTTACCTTTTGTTTTTTGTCTTTTCAATTGCGGCTGTCGGCTACCTGCTCGGCAGAATCACCATTAAGGGCGTTTCTCTTGGAACGGCTGGCGTTTTCATCATAGCACTTCTTGCTGGCGCATTTTTCTACAAATATCTTGATGCCCAGCTGATGCTAAAAGCCGGAGATGTTGCAAAATCATACACCAACAACGCGCTAAAAGTCGTTGAAAACATGGGTCTCATTCTTTTTGTAACTTCCGTAGGTTTTATTGCAGGTCCAAACTTTATCGGCAACTTCAAGAAGAATTTTACGTCATACGTTATGATCGCTCTTGTTGTAATCCTCATGGGCGGACTTTCATGCGCAGGCTGCATTATCTTTGACAACAAGATGTGGGGCTCAGAAAGAACTATAGCTGAATCAGCTGCAATGCTCGTAGGCTTGCTCTCTGGCTCTCTCACTTCTACTCCGGCATTCAGCGCTGCAAAGGAAACTGCTGGCGAAGCTCTTGAAAACATCGTATCCGTAGGCCACGGAATTGCATACCTCTATGGTGTTGTTGGCGTAGTTCTCTTTGTTCAGATCATCCCAAAAATCCTTGGCGCAAACATGGCAGAAGAGCGCAAAAAGATTGTTGTTGCAGACGACGGCTCTTCAGAAAAGAAGTCCCTCAAGAACCTTATCGAAATTGACGGATTCGGCTTTATGGCATTCTCTGCTGCAGCAGTATTGGGAATCATCCTTGGTTCAATCAAGGTATTTGGATTCAACCTTACAACTACAGGCGGATGTCTTGTTATAGCCCTTATGTTCGGACACTTTGCCCGCATCGGCAGCATCTCTATCACACCTAAGACAGAGACACTCAAGGTTTTCCGCGAGCTTGGTCTTATGCTCTTCTTGATTGGTGCAGGTATTCCTGGTGGCGCAAACTTCGTAAAATACTTTGAAGGTGTTTACTTCATCTACGGTATCATAATGACAACACTTCCTATGATAGCTGGCTACTTCTTTGCTAAGTACGTGCTAAAGCTTAGCCTTCTTAACAACCTTGGCTCTATCACTGGCGGTATGACATCTACACCGGCTCTTGGAACACTTATCAACACAGCTGGAACAGAAGACGTTGCATCTGCTTATGCTTCAACCTACCCTGTTGCCCTTATCTCTGTTGTTATCGTTTCCAAAGTTTTGATTATGATGTTCAACTAAGAATAGCAAAACAATAAACCCCTGATGCTAAGCACCAGGGGCTTTTTTTATGCAAAAAAGTTAAAATCTTAAGAAAACAAAAACTTATTCTTTGAAGAATTTGCGGCGTTACGCTTGTGTTCTTCCTGGAACAAATCCCTAAGGAGAGCCTTAACCTTGTCCGTAACGAGGCTGTAAATCTTTTCGGAAAGTCTTGTCTTTACATCTTCTTCCAGTCCCTGCTTTCCGTTTGGCTGTGCAAAGATAAAGATAAAGAGGTTCCTGTCTTCGAGCTGGCGGCAGTCCACAAAAATTCCGTCTAGATGAAGGTGCAAACCGTTAACGTCAACAAGAATGTCATGAATTTTTTCATATAGTGGCAACTTGGGTTCCAAATCAAACACGCAGGAAAAGTGGCTTAAGCTTACATCGGAAATCTTTCCAAGCCATTTCTTTTTGTCGTAATTAAAGATGACGGTGCTGGAAAGTTCGCAAAAGGCTCTTATGTTCTTTCTTCGACCGCAAGCCTGGTTTGCAAACATAACCTTGTCTATGAGGGCAAAATTCTTTTCCTTCTGGTACTCCAAGGCAATGCATCCGCACTTTATTCCAATGTCATAAAGATAGTAACGCTCCAGGGCATGAATCTCATCCTCTTTGGTGCGCTTAGCATACAAGACGCCTATAAGAACGGAATCCTTGTAGGTTTCCTGAAGATCCTTTATGTATTCCTTCCAGTTAATGTCTTCGATTTGCGTGTCAATGTAAAAAAACAGAATGGAATCCTTAAAGGTGTCAATGATAACCTGGACTTTTTCCTTTATGGTGCAGATCCTGTCATCATTGATTATATAAGTTTCATAACCACGCTTAAGGTAGTCTTCCAGATATGTATCTGGAAACATAGAGACATCCGGGCAAATAAAAAAGGTTTTGCGGCCTTCCAACAAATACTTGTTTGACTCTTCCATAAAGCCCCCTCACTCGGAGTCGCTGACTACCATTAAACAGTGAACAAATCGATCTGACTTCCAATCTGTCCGATGGAACCTGCAACCTCATTTGAAATTTCGCCCAAAGCAGCACTAGTTTCGTTGATTTTGCGGGCACCAATAGCCATCTCTTCCATACTCTGCTTCATTTCGCTTGAAGAATTCTGGAGAGAATGCATTTCGTTTATGATAACCTTGCTGTTTGCGGCCATTTCCTTTGATGCTGTATGAACGTCAGATGCGCTTTCATTCATGTTGCGCAAGGCATCGCCAATCTGCTTTGAACCAGAATTCTGCTCTTCCATAGCGGCCTTAATCTGCATAACAATCTGGTCGGTTTCCTTAATCTTGTTGGATACAGCGGAGAATGCATCGCTTGCCTCTGTAGAAGCGGATACAACTTCCGTAATGGATTCCTGGATGCTGTTAAGCTGTTCACCGATAGTCTTGGACTGGGCAGAAGATGTTTCTGAAAGCTTACGGATTTCGTCTGCAACAACGCTAAAGCCCTTACCTGCCTCACCAGCATGAGCAGCCTCAATAGCAGCGTTCATAGCAAGGAGGTTGGTCTGTTCAGCAATAGAAGAAATTACAAGGTTTGCCTCATGAAGCATTTCTGACTGGTTTTCTATCTGCTTGATACGGTCGTTAACGTCCTGCTGCTTGGAGAAACCTGTCTGTGCGTTTGCAGAAAGGTCGTCAAAAGAAGCCGCCATCTTGTCCACAGACTTGTTTACGGAAGAAATGTTTCCAATCATCTCTTCTACAGCCGTAGAAGCCTGTGTAACACCTGCGGACTGGTTTTCTATAAGGTTGTCAAGGTTTGCAATGCTTGCGGAAATCTGGTTTACAATGTCCGCAACGTTGTTAACGCTTTCGCTCTGGGAGTTAATCTGGTTGTGCACAGACTCAATGTTTGCAATAATCTGCGTGATGGAGCTTACAGCCTCGCTAGTACCGTCAGAAAGCCTCTGGCCGGATGCGTTAAGATGGTTCTTTGATTCCTTAATCTGGGTAACAATCTGCTGCAGCTTGTCGCAGAAGTGGTCAAAGTGGATGATAAGGAAGCCAATCTCGTCGCGGATCAAAAGCTTTACGCGCTTTGTAAGGTCTGCCTCACCTGTTTCCAAATCCTTAAGAACGTTGGTAACGTTGGAAATACGCCACATAAGCCAGCGGACGAACATACCGCACAAGATCATAACAATGATGATAAGTGCGATTACAGCTGGAACTACAATCTTAAGGGTCTGGTTGCGGATAGCATTTATGGATTCAATGGACTTTGCCACGAAGAGCATACCCGTAACGGTTCCGTTGGCGGATTTTATAGGAGTATAGATTGAATAGTATTTTTGGCCATGAATAATGTTCTGACCCTTGTAGGGTTTGCCAGAAAGAACATCATCCAGAATCTTCTTGTTTTCCAGCTTTGTTCCCACGAGGGACTTGCCGTCTTTTTCGTGCAGGGTTGTAGCTACGCGGGTGTCTCCCCTAAAGATAGTACATTCTGCATCGTAAGAGTCATGGACAAGCTGAACCAGGCGGTTTGTGGAAAGGTTAAAGCCAGAAACAGCAGTACCAACAGCCTTTCCGTTCTGAATAAGCGGGTCTGCTGTTACTATTGCATATTCGATGTTACCAATCTGTTCAACAGAGAAGCTGCTTTTTCCTGCAAGGGCTTCCTTTACGCAGTCAAGACGGATCAGAGTCTTTCCACCGTTTACATTTATGCTTGATCCGGAAAAGACTTCTCCCTTGCTGTTTGTAACAGCCATAAAGTCTGCTTCATGAATTCTGTTCATCTCGGCAACGACACGGGAAATTACATGTGTGTCATTTGCACTAACGGCAGCAACCAAGCCTGATTCAGCCGCAAGTCCCTTGGAAATTCCCTGGGCAGAGGAACGCAAGCTTTCCAAAGTTGAATTTGTTCCGTACTCGGTAAAATCCAAGCCCTCGGCATAACTGTTAAGCAAACCATAATTGAACAAAGCAAGCGAGATACACGCTACCAAAACAGAGGTTATAACTACGACGCCACCAAATATCAATACCATTTTAGTGGCTATTTTCATGTCCCTACGGGTTGGGTCCCAAACATCCTTTTTCATAAAAACTCCTTCAGTCTTGCAGATAAAACACTTTTTAGCATAACAAAAAATCTGAAGTCACTTTTTTATTGTTCGGTTTCCATTTCCATTTCCATCTCTTCTTCTTCCTTGTATACATAGAAGAAGCTTACAAAAAACGTTGTACAGTCGGGAACGTGTACAGCCCACTCAACACCAATACTTTTTATAGAAAGTCCCTGCTGGATTGGGTTCAATGTGTCCAGAACACCGCGGGAAATTTCCTTTGCCTCTGAATCCAACGGCTCTCCCTTGGACCATTCGCTGTCCGCCAGAGTTGAAAGGTATTTAAAGACCTGAATTCCTCCAAGCGGAGAAAAACGCTCTATCTCCGGCTTGCGAAGCTGGAAACGGATCTTCAAATCCCAGTTATCCTTGATGATTTTTTCCATCGGATAGCCGTAGTGAATGTTTATATCTTCAAAATCAAGTTCATCATTAAAGAACTTTGCAAGACGCTTTCCATAACCATACGACGGAGTAACATTTTCCTTCTCTCCGGTAATGAAATTCTCCGAGTCCTGCAAACAGCGTTCATATTTCTCTTTGAGTGTCATAATGCTCCCTTGTTATAGAATAATTTTATCATTAACAGGTGGTGTTGTCAACTTTTCCAAATAAATTCTTAAAAAAAAAGGACCTGGCAAAAACCAGATCCTTAAGCATCTCCTACGGGAATCGAACCCATGTTGACGGGATGAAAACCCGTTGTCCTAACCCCTAGACGAAGGAGACATACTCGCTAACTGCGATGAATAGACTATATCATACAAGTAACAAAAATGTCAATAGGAAAAATAAAAAAAATTATTTTTTTTTACATTCCCATGTCGAATTTTTTAAGGACCTTTGCCTTAAGAGCCTTAACCTCTTCGTCATTAAGCCCAAGGTTTTCTGCAGAAGCTATGTCGGCAAGGGATTTTTTGTATTCGCCAAGGTTAAAATATGCAAGTGCGCGCCTGTAATAGACATGGCTTTGGAAAGCGTCTATCTCCAGAGACTTGTTAAAACATTCAATAGCTTCCTGGTTCTTGTCCTGTACGCTGCATACAATTCCCTCGTAATAAAGGGAACGGAAGCCCTTTGGATCGTCTGCTACGCTTGCCCTAAAGTCTTCAAGAGCCTTGTCGTACATGCTTTGCGCAAAATATGCCATGCCACGGTGCTTGTAGATAACCCCCAAAACAACAGGTGGCGGAGTTGGCTTTGAATTTATTATCTGGGTATATATTTCTATTGCCTTGTCAAAGTTTGCAAGGT
>JAGACC010000287.1 GCA_017614295.1 Treponema sp. | reverse complement strand
TACATTACAAGTCCAGCCGGAGAGTTGTAGAGTATTACAAGGAAAACCAGAGCGGAAACATAAATCTGTATTTTTTCGCGGATGTCCTTATGACCGTGGGAATAGATTGCGCCAGAAACACAGTTGATTATAGTCATTGCGATTGGCAGAACATTCACGGTGAATGAACCAATGGAAAACAAAGCGTCCGGAGTGCCCATATCCCTTATGAACAAAAATTTTACCCCGTTAAGGTTTGGCAAGTGGGACAAAAATGAATACGCCGCCATAAAGAATGGAATCTGAATCAAAAGTCCGAAAGAAGAGCGCAAGGCCATAATCGGGTGGTAATGGTGCTGGGAATAAAAAGTATTCAGCATCATGAACTGTTCGTCGCTCTTGAATGCTTTTTTTATACGCTTAACGCCGGGCCTCATGCTGTCTTCAAGAATTCTTTCTTTTTCCTGCCAAGATTCAGCTATTATGTAAAGTGGAAGGCAACAAAGCGTTACTACAAAGCTTAGTCCTATTACAGAAATTCCTGAACTGCCCGTTAGTTCTTCAAAAAAAAGGTAAAAAATTTCAAGAATTTGTTTTATAGGATAAATTACCAAATAATAGAAAAGCATAAGAATATTATAGTAGTTTTTATTTTCACGTGCAAGCGAGGAATAGGCGAAGACTCGACGCGTAATTCAGCTGGGAATTTGGAGCAAGTTTCTTGGTATACTGCCCCTGCGGGATTTATTTTGTTACGGGCTTTCCGGTGCTACGCACACGCTAGGGTTGCAGGCAACCCACGTCCCCTCCAATCCCGGCTAGGTTTCCTTGGAATTCAAATTCTGCTAAAAATTTACGCATTTGTGTAAGTTTTTGAATTTTTAGGAGCTATATATATATAGGTTCAATTTTGAGTTTAAAAACATATATGTTATTACCGGACTAGACCAGGTAATGACACATTTCTTTCTAAAAACTCGACTTTCAACCTAATAGGAGAAAAATGAGAAGAACAGTTTTGCTTTTAATGCAGGTCTTTTTGCTTGCCTTTTGTTTTAGCGGATGTTCTCTTTGCGATGCGGAGGGAGAATCAAGCGCTGCGGAAAGAAAAAGTCCTTCGGCAAGGGATTTGGGTAGCCGGCAAAGGCTTAGGATTGTAAATTGGAATGTCCAGACATTTTTTGACAGCACAACAAGCGGTCTTGAATACGATGAATTCAAGAAAGATGGAAGCTGGGGTCAGGAAGCATACACCGTGCGTCTTGAACGTCTTTGCCAAGTAATAAAGACTTTGGATGCGGACGTCTTTGTTATGGAAGAAATAGAAAACGAAGGCGTTATGATGGACATAAGCAATTTTTTGGCAGGGGAGTGGGACAAGAAAAAGGTCTATGCTTACGGCTGCTTTGCAAAGGATTTTGGCGGTGCAATAGGATGCGGGGTGCTTTCACGCTGGCCCATAAGGGAGCTAACCGTTCACGCTGCGGATTTCCGTAACCAAAAGTCTGATATGCCAAGGATGAGGCCCTTGATGCAGCTTTCCGTCTGCAAAGGTAGCCGCATTCTTACACTTATGGTTAACCACTGGAAGAGCATGAGCGGAGGTGAAAATGCAACGGAAAAATGGCGCAATGTTCAGGAGTCGGTTCTTTCGCGGAAGGTTGGTGAAGCACTGTCTCTTGGAAAAGCCGTCTTGTGCTGCGGAGATTTTAACCGCGATATTGGAAAGTTCAAGAAGGGTGGGGAAAGCGGTACAATCCTTTTACGGGAGCTTAATTTTGGAAAACAAAATGACTTTGGAGTAGAGGTCTTAAGCCCCTGGTATGATTTTTCGCAATCGCTTGTTGAACCGGGAAGCTACTATTTTAACGGCGAATGGTCAAGAATCGACCAGTTTTTTTATGCCGGAGATGCAGAAGTTGAGCGTTTTGAAGCTGCCGCCTCCGAACCATGGAGCGAACAGGGAAGCAAAATTCCCAAGAAATACAAAATATGGAACGGAAGCGGCTTTAGTGACCACTTGCCTATATTGTGCGAAGTGTCTTTTTAGTATTTGTAAATACCGTAAATTGTTGTTGCGTTCTTGGAAATCATCATTGCCAAGGTGTTCAATATTGCGGTGGAAGAAGACAAGTCCAGTGTAATGCCAGAGCCGTCTTTAGCCGTGTTGTAGGTAAGAGTGCATTTCTTGCCGGATGTCTTCTGGATTGCAGCCTGAATTGCCCTGCAGCTGGATGTAAATTTGAGTATTGGCTGAATGCTGGAAGCGTCTGGTGTGCCAACAAAAGAGAATGAGCTTTCGCCTGTGTAGGAAGAGTCCAAAGCCTTTATGCCAGCCTGTGCAAGTATACCGCCAGCGTCATCTGTTGGACAGTTGTCGTACATTTTGATTGTGACTTTTTCGCCTTGCTTTTGTGTACCACCGCCGTTATTGCCGGAAGATTCAGTGGTTGCGCAGCTGGAAAGACCTAAAACGCAGGAAAAGACCGCCAGTGCAGCCAAAATGAGTGTTGCTTTCTTCATGAAAAACTCCTTAAAAGGCAAACAATTATATTTAACCTTTCTTAAAGTATAAGTCCAATGTTCCAATAACGCAAGGGTTGTTTACAAAGTAAAGCTTCCGATTATGTCTCCAAGTGAATTCAAGTCCTGCTGGTTCTTTGTAGATGCGGAATTTACGTTTTCCACAGCCGCGGTTATAACGTCTATGCTGTCCGTCATAAGGTTCATCTGGAGGTTTATCTTGGTTGTAACGTTGTTTAGAATTTCCATCTCTTTTACAACCTGCTCACCGCCAGAAAGCATCTCTTTTGAGCCGTCTTTTACGTAGCTTGTGGCCTCGTTGATTTCTTCCATGGTGTCAAGAACCTTCTGGTTACCCTTTGCCTGCTCTGCAACAGCGTCCATGATTTCGGTTTCCTGTCTGCGGACTGTCTGTGTTAGATCGTAGATTATGTCAAACTTTTTCTGAACCTCTTGAGTGCTGTCCGCAACATTTACAATAGCCTTAGACAAGCCCTTAAGGTTGTCGCGTATGGATTTGCTCTGCTTTGCTGACTGTTCGGCAAGCTTTCTAATTTCATCTGCAACAACAGCGAATCCCTGACCAATTGCACCGGCGTGGGCAGACTCAATTGCGGCGTTCATAGCGAGAAGGTTTGTCTGGCTTGCTATGTTCTGTATGATTGCACTAGCTTCCATGAGCGAAGTAGACCTGCTGATAATGTCCTGGGCCAAATTAACTGCTCCCTGGATACTTTTGCGGCCTTCATCAGATGCCTTTCCAAGAGAATTTACTGCATCTGAGTTGTTCTGGAGAACTTCGGTTATGTCGCGGATCTTTTCTACCATCTTGTTTACCGCAAACGATGACTGCTTTACGGAAGAAGCCTGCATCTCTATGTTTGCGTTTAGCCCCTTGATGCTTTCAAGAATTTGGTTTGCGCTTGCATTTGCTTCCTGTACACCCTGAGCCTGCTTGTTCATTTCGTCGCGGACAGCCTGAATGTGGTCCATAATGCCCGTAACCTGCTCCATAGCTTTTTCCATGTTTACGGTCAGATTGGATGCATTTTCGTTTGAAAGAATAATCGAATTCTTAAAGCTGGACAAAAGGTTGTGCATTGTATCCGAAAAGGAATTCATGTCGTTTACAAGGTCGCCAAGTTCGCAGCGGAGTATTATTGGAACCGGTTTTGCGGTGTAGTTCCTCATGCTAAGTTCTTTTGCCTGGTTTGCAATGTCTGTTATGTTAAGCTTTACGTCCCGTATACAGGTGTAAAAGTCTATTATATCCATGATTATGCAAAGGGCCGCAACCGGAAGAATTCGCAAGGCAAGCAGACTGTTGCTTACAAGCCTGTTCTTTGGAATAAGGAATGTAGAAAAAAGAAGGAGTGCAAGTCCTACAAGTGCAAAGCCGGAAATTGCCAGTATGCGCACTATAAGGGACATTGTCTGGTGCTTTGTCTTGTATGGCAGCCAGTCAAGGGTGTGTTCTACGCTCTGCAGGAAAAGAATGTAGACGAATGTTCCAAAAATGAACGTTACTCCTATGATAAGAACCGCAAGATACATGAGAGGTGACTTTCCGCTAAAGGCTTCCCAAGACAATCCCCTGGCAATATAGCGGGCGTGGTAGATGTTTGGCAGTGTGGCGGCGCAAACAATAGGGAGTATTATGGAAATATTTTCAAAGATGCGGACGGTTTTGTTAAGCTTTTCTATAGAATTTTCTGAATGGTTGTAAGATTCTATGTTTTTTTTGTACCAGCGGAATGTAACGGCCGGCAAAATCAGCTGGATTGCAAGGAAAATGTAAAGTACAGGGTCTGCCAGCGTAAAAAAGAACTCTTTTAAAGTCATTGCGCCCATAAAACAGGCAATATAACCCCAGAGAAGGGGAGTTATAAGGTAAGCAGCAAATAATAATGGAAGTGTGCGCTTTTTTATTAAACTGGGTCTTGTGCTGTCGTCTTTTTTTTCAGTTTGAACAACATCTTCGGTTAAAATACCGAATTCGTCCAAAGAAATTTCTTCTTCCATAATAAAGGGCTCCATACTTTTTGTTGTTCTTATTATAACTGAAAAAAGGGCAGTCTACAATAAGTAAACTGCCCTAAAATACGAATTAAATGAATAATTATTTCTTACCCATGCTGTTTACTTTTTCAAGCCTAGCAATAGCCTTCTGGTTGGCTTCTTCTGCTGTCTTGCGCTGGTATTCTGTAACAGTATTGATGTTGTTTACCATATAAACTGGCTGGAGAGTAGCATCCAAACAGTCGCGCCAGAGTGAGCTTTCCGGGTCTACAGTGTTGCGCTTGAGGGTTGCCATTGTGATCGGGATGTGAACGTATTTGTCGTGCACAAGACCAATAACAATCTTTGTCTTACCGGCCATTGCAGCGTGAACAGCGTTGTTGCCAAGGCGTTCGCAGTAGATAGAGTCGTTTGCTGTAGTAACAGATGCGCGTACCTCGTAGCTTGGGTCTATGTACTTAAGGTTGATGTGGAAGCTCTTGTTTGCAAAGTATTCAGTTATCTTGTCGCGGAGGAAGATACCAATGTCTGCAAGCTTCTTGTTGCCAGATGCGTCTGTCTGGTTTGTTGTGGTAAGAAGCTCCTGACCAGCACCTTCTGCTACTACGATAACTGCGTGGTGGCGCTTTTCAAGGCGGTCCTGCAAGTGGGCAAGGAATCCGTTTGGACCGTCCATGTCAAAAGGAACTTCCGGGATAAGACAGAAGTTTGCTTCGTGGCTTGCAATGGCAGCTGCAGTAGCAATAAAGCCAGATTCGCGACCCATAAGCTTTACAAGGCCAATACCGTTAATCTGTGAATGGGCTTCCATGTGGCATG
>JAGACC010000286.1 GCA_017614295.1 Treponema sp. | reverse complement strand
TACAGCGATGCCTGGAACAAAATAGCCGCCCACGCAATAGAGATAATAAGAAGCTTTTCCCCTACCATAAAGATTCTTGTTGGCGGATACTGGAACAATTCAATTGATGCGCTAAAGGATCTGGACAAGCCAGCCGACGAAAACATTGTTTACAACTTCCACTGCTACGACCCGCTTTTATTCACCCACCAAGGCGCTCCTTGGGTTGCCAACATGCCCCACGACTTCCACTTGGAATACCCTTCTTCGCACAAAAAGCACAACGATGCAGCACGCTCTTTTGGCATGACGGATTTTATTACTCCAAGCGATGACGAAAACAAGCGCTACGACAAAGATTTCTTTATACAGAAATGGCAGGCGGGACTTAATGTTTGCAAAGAACGCGGCATTCCAATCTACTGCGGAGAATACGGAGTAATAGACCGCGCCAGCCCGGAAGACACGCTCGCTTGGTACAAAGACATCCACGCAGCATTTGTTGAATGTGGAATTGGACGTGCAGCCTGGTCTTACAAACTTATGGACTTTGGTCTTAGCGATGACCGCATGAAGGGCGTAATCGGAGAAATAGTCAAACTTCTATAAAGAACACTCACGCTCAACCTTTTGCATTGAAAAAAAAGGCTGAGTGTGTATAATGTTAAAAATGAACGAAGACTCAAATTCCAACAATGCAAATATAAATCCAGCGCTGTATTTAATTCCGGTAACACTGGGCAGCGCCAACGAACAAGTGCTTCCTTCCTACAACTTGGGCATCATCAAAGAGATAAAATATTTCATCGTGGAAAACAAAAAAACAGCAATACGTTTTTTGGTAAGCCTTAGCAAGGAAATAGACATTGATTCCCTAACTTTTTACGAACTGAATGAACACACAGACCTTAAAAGCATAGGAAACTATTTGGAACCCCTGCAAAAGCACAAGCAGGCAATGGGTGTTATTTCCGAAGCTGGATGTCCGGCAGTAGCAGATCCGGGGGCAGCGGTTGTTGCAATGGCACACAAAAAGCGTCTTAGGGTTGTTCCGCTAACAGGACCTTCTTCCATAATTCTTTCCGTAATGGCAAGCGGATTCAACGGACAGAGCTTTGCATTTAACGGCTACCTTCCCGTAAAAAATGAAGAGCGGGCAAAAAAACTTAGGCAGCTGGAAAACCGTGCATGGAACGAAGGACAAACCCAGCTCTTTATAGAAGCACCCTACCGCAACGCAAAAATGCTGGAAACAATTATTAAGGTCTGCAAAAAGAACACCATGCTCTGCATTGCAAGCGGCCTTACCTGCGAAAATGAATTCATCAAAACCCAGTCTGTTGAAGAGTGGAAAAATTTTAACGCGGAAACAATTCAAAAAGTTCCGGCAATATTTTTACTTTTTAGGCAAGAGTAAAATACTTTTAGGACAAGGAAAAATTAAATGCTAAAAAAGACAATTGCACTTATGGGAATAAAGCACTGCGGAAAATCCACCCAGGGAAAAATCCTCGCAAAAAAAATGGGGGCCCAATTCTACGACACAGACGACGTGATTACTGAACAGACAGGAAAAACTCCGCGCCAAATTTATACAGAGTCCGGGGAAGAAGGATTCAAGACCGCAGAAAAAAATGCCTGTCAGCTTGTGGCAGAAAAAATAATGGCTTCCCAGACGGCTGCCGTAATTGCAACTGGCGGTGGAATATGCAACAATTCTTGTGCCCTGCTTGAGCTTAAAAAAGTAAGCACTTTTGTATTCCTTAATTCGGAAGAAAAAATCGCTGCAAAAAGGATTCTTTCGGAAGTAAAAATAGAAGAAGACGGAAGCCTTAGCAACATGCCTGCATACATAGCAAAAAAAAATCCGCACTCCCTGCAAGAAGTGCGGTCTATATTTCATGAATTTTTTGAAGAACGCGTGCGCATGTACAAGGGCATAGCAGATTTTTCTGTTACCATGAAAAACGCGACAAAAAGCGCCAACACAAGCCAGATTCTCTCTATGCTAAAGAGCAAGGGCATCGTTCAAGACTAAGAGCAAGCTATCAGCCGCAAGAACAGCCACATCCTCCGCAGCCACCTTCACTGTCGTCTCCACAACCACAGCCTCCGTCACCGCAAGAGCCGCCGCATCCTCCGCCGCAGCCACCACAACCGCCTCCGCAGCTAAAGTTAAGCTCTTCTTCCGTTGCATCGCGGACAGAAACAACTTCTATCTCAAACTGAAGCTTTTTTCCTGCCAGCTGATGGTTTGCGTCTACGGTAACAGAATCCGGGCCAACACTCTTTACGGTAACAATCCTGGAGCCAGCCAAGTCTCCTGCATGGAACTGCATTCCTTCTTTTATCTCTGCATCAGTCGCAAAGTTTGAGCGGGGAATTTCCATTACAAGGGAAGAATCCCATTCACCATAGCCATCCTTTGGTTCAACAAGGACAGAAACTTTGTCACCGGAAGACTTGCCTTCAAGCGCACTTTCTATCTTTGGCAAAAGGAATCCCTTACCATGGATGTATTCCAAAGGCTCCATTCCTTCTGTTGAATCAATAAGGGCACCATCTATGTCTTTTAAAACATAATGAATGTTAACAACTTTATCGCTTTGAATGACCATATTAAACTTCCTGCACAACTTCGGTAATTTCCGGAACTGTTTCTTTTAAGTAGCGTTCAATTCCCATCTTTAGAGTCATCTCGGAAATTGGGCAAGATCCGCACGCTCCGGTAAGGCGAATGTGAACTTTCTTTTCTTCATCAATACTTATGTATTCCAAATCACCACCGTCTGCATTCAACTGGGGACGAAAAGCTTCCAATGTTTCCTTTACTTTTTCTTCAAGACTTTGATCTGCCATAGAGGACTCCTATAGTGTTCATTTAGATTAAAAGATAGTAAAAATCAGAGGATTATTCAAGTATTTTTTTTGCAACCTGAACCGGGCTATCCTTGTAGTAGAGGGCGGCATATACGGTTGCATATCCAAGAACGTAGCGTCCATACTGTCTGGTTTCGGAAAAAGGCAGGGTTTCCAAGAACAAATCGTTGGGCAAATCATCCATTCCAAAATTCAAGTCGGCACTTTTTTGCCAGGAACGAACATGTCCAATTCCACCGTTGTAGGCAAAGAGAGACAGTATTTGTGAACCCTTTAGGCGGCCAATTAATTCCGAAAGATAATATGTTCCAAAGCGAATGTTTATGTCCGGGTCATTCAAATCATATATCTGAATCTTTAATTTCTTTGCAATGTCACCCGCAGT
>JAGACC010000285.1 GCA_017614295.1 Treponema sp. | reverse complement strand
CATACAAAAACAATAGCTACGACCTCTTTGCCGTTTATGTAATACTACTTGATTAATGGGTTAATGTCAAGTAAGTGCAATTACAAATCTTTATGAAAAGTAGTAAATGTAAATGTTAACACGAAAGCACTTCCATTCCCGGCAGTAAACGCGTCAAAAAAGCCGAGCGCGGATATAAGGTATCTGACTCGCTTCGCTCGCTCCGCGCAAATGCTTTTTCGCCGCGTTTCCCGCCTCCATTCCAGTGCTTTCTTGATATATTTTTTTTGCATAACACTTGTTAAAAATCCGCCATTGCTTTTTACACCCATTGGGCAGAAGCAGGAAGCAAAGTCGCGTCATGCTACCCCACTCTTTCCGCCCGCTTTACCACACAACACCTTTGACCTTACGCGGAACCCCTACACAGTACCAAGTGCGTTTTTGCATACCTATTTTTAAAAGATAAAAACCGGGGGAGTTCTATAAATTGAACCCTGCCCGGCATTTTTTTTGCTTTAGTTTTGCAAGTTTTTTTACCGCTTTTATTTGCTGCCTAAGAATTCGAGGGCGCTGTCGGCGGCGATTTTTCCGTAGACACAGATGTCTGCAACGGCATTGCCACCCAAACGGTTTCCGCCGTGGATGCCACCTGTTACCTCACCGGCTGCAAAAAGACCCTTTACAACAGAACCGCTCTTGTTAAGAACCTGGGCCTTTGTGTTAATCTTTATACCGCCCATTGTGTGGTGGATTGCAGGACCAACTTCTACAGCGTAGAAAGGAGCAGTTGCAATTGCGCGGGGCATATCGTCGCCCTTGCGGTTAAAGTCCGGGTCCTTGCCAGAAGCCTGGTAAGAATTGTATGTGTCTACAGAAGCCTTAAGCTCAGCAGCTGGAATGTTAAGCTTTTGTGCAAGCTCTTCAAGACTTGCGCCTTCAGTCAAAAGCCCCTTCTTTGCATAGCCTTCAATAGCCTTTAGTGACTCGCGGACACCCTGGTCAAAAAGAAGGTAGGCTGTCTTTCCTGTCTGTGCAAGAATATCAGCAGACATAACGTCGCGTGTTGCCATTTCGTTTCCAAAGCGCTTACCCTCACGGTTAACCATGATTGCACCGTTACCGCGGACAGCTTCCGTAATCATAAAGCCGTTGGAAGGAACAACAGTCGGGTGGGTCTGAATCTGGTCCATCTGAACAAAATCTGCGTCAAACGGTTCAACCAAAGCAATTGCATCACCTGTTGCACCCTTGTGGTTTGTAGTTCCAAAGCCTGCAAGATCAGGTCTGAATTTTACGACAAGCTCCGGACTAGCACCAAAACCGCCGCTTGCTACGATAACAGCAGATGCGCTAAGAGTGTATTCACCTTCAGGAGAAAGAACCTTTACACCGGCAACGCTACCGTCTTCCGCCTTGATGATTTGTGTTACCTTGCTGTTGTAGCGAATTTCTGCACCGGCAGTTTCCGCAGCCTTAACAAGAACAGGAACAAGGTGGGCACCGATTGCAGCTCCGCCCTGGGGTCTGTGGGTACGCTTGTTTGTAGAACCGGCCATCTTGCCAACATCCGTAAGGTCTGCACCCAAAGAAATAAGCCAGTCAACTGTCTCTGCTGAATGTTCAACCATGTTGCGAACAAGATCAGGATCGTTAAGGTTGTGACCGCCCTTAATCGTGTCTTCTATATACTGAGCGTTTGAATCCTCTATGCCAAGTTTCTTCTGGATGGCGGTTTCGCTTGCGTTAAGACCACCTGTAGCAGAAGAGGTGTTTCCTCCTGCATTGCCCATCTTTTCAAGAACAACAACCTTCTTGCCTTTGGAAGCAGCTTCCGTAGCGGCAGAAAGACCAGCACCGCCTGCACCAATAACAACGATGTCTGCCTTCTCGTCCTTGGCAGACTTCTTTACTTCCTTAGAAGCAATTCCGCGTGATGCGTTAAGAGCTTCCTTAATAGCCTGCTTGGTTGCGTTGGAAGTGATAGTTGCACCGGAAACAGCATCAATTGAATCTACGCTCTTTCCGCTAAGCACAGCCTCTGCAATCTGAGTGATGGCTGCCTTTGCAAAGTCTGTCTCTGCTTCCTGCACAGTTTTTATGGCTGTAATCTTACCGCCAGAAACGCTAACAGACATAACCACGCGATCGTTACGGCCAGCAGCGCTACCTGTCCATTCACCGTCGCTAAGAGGCTTTTGTCCTGCAGACTTAATGCCTATAAAAGCTACCACTGCTGCAAGTACAAGAAATACAGCAGTACACACAATAAATTTTTTGTTTTTCATATTCTTTCTCCTATATATTGGACTATATCACTAATTACCGGCAAGCTTTGATTCCTTCCAGAAGCCTTCCATCTGCTCAAGGCTAACAGAAGTCTTTGAATCCCCAGAGCCAAGCTGGTCGCATTTATGCTGAACATAAGAAAATCGGGAGTAAAACTTTTTGTTTGCCCTCTCCAAAGCAAGAACCGGATCCACCCCAAGCTTCTGAACATAATTCACGGCGGCAAAAAGCATGTCTCCGCACTCCTCTTCCAAATGTCCAGAGTCCCCTTCCAAAGCGGCAGACTTAACTTCTCCAAGTTCCTCTTCCATCTTTAAAAGCGCATGGTCTGCATCCGGCCAGTCAAAGCCCCTCTTTGCAGCCTTTCTCTGGAACTTGCAGGCCTTTAAAAGCGGGGGAAATTCCTTGGGAACGGAATCCAAAACACAGTCAGACTTTCTGCCTTCAACATTCTCCTTTATGCTGTCCCAAAGCGGTAAAACTTCGTTCGCAGAATTTGGCTTAGCGGAATTTTGTTCAGCAGAATCCTGACTGTCCAGCAAAGAAGCAAAAACATGGGGATGGCGGCGGATAAGCTTCTGGCAAACACCGTCCAGCGCATCTTCCAGGGCAAAACCTTCCTTTCCGGACTGGGCATATTCATCAAACATAGAGCAAACAAGGGTAGCGTTAAAAAACAAGTCGCCAAGCTCTTCCTTAGAATGCATTGCATCGCCTTCGGTAATGGCATCAACGGCTTCAAAAGTCTCTTCCACCAAAGCGCCCCTCATGCTTAGGGGAGTCTGCTCCCTGTCCCAAGGGCAACCTTCCTTTGAACGCAAAATACGTGCAAGCTCAAACAAACGGCAAAATGCAGCCGCAGCACGCTCAGATTTTTCATCCCGGGCCAAAAGTTCCTTACCCCTGGAATTCAAGACACAAGACTTGTCCAAAGTTTTTTCCATTTTGTCTTTCTCTTAATCTTCTTGCGGCAGACTCTTTGCAAACGATATTTTCCTATACGCAAACAGTCGGTCATTTTTTTACGGGCTTTCCGGGGTTATTTATAAATAAGCAGCGCCACGGATGGCGCGTCATTTGTTAGCCCCAAAAATAAGGCAAGTTTTTGCAAAAAACTTGCGGATAAAAAATTGCAAGGACGCAATTTTTTATCCATCGCCCCTCCAATCCCTGCCGTCATTTTTTATGCTAGTATACCAAAAGGGAAGAATAAAGTGAATAGGTGGGGAATTTTCCGTTAAGGATGTGCAGTTACACATTCAGTAGGGGGTATTCAGCGGAGTTAATTACGGATTAATCAAAGTTCATGTTGCAATAGAAAATCTTTTCGCGTCCACCGTAAGTCACCGTGATTTTTAGCTGATAGATATATCCTGTGTTGCAAGACTGAGTATCAATGTTAAAGTTATTAGTGTCACCATAGTTTGGTCTAATAGCAGTAGAAGGTTGTCCTGCAAGAAGGAATTCCCAGTTCCATTCAATGCCTTCCGTAATTTCGTTTTCGGTATAACTGTTTGCATTAGCAGGGGTAGCGTGAAGACCTATATTAAGAACACATCTATGCCTAGACAGAAGAGAGCTTGTATTATCAGTCAACTTGTTTCCATCTATCCAGACTATAATGTCGTCTACCGTAGT
>JAGACC010000284.1 GCA_017614295.1 Treponema sp. | reverse complement strand
GGCAATGAACGAACCGGACTTGAAGACGACGAGCTTCTTGAATGTACCATGGGCGTAACAATCCCATCCTGCGACACATTCCCTTCCCTTAACCTAAGCCATGCAGTTCAGCTTATCTGCTACCACTTGTTCAGGCAAAAGAACAGCTCGCAAACAGGATACACTCCCCTTAGCCTTGAGCGCATAGACAGAACCGTAGCCAATATTGCGGACAATCTGCAAAAGATAGGCTTTTTTGTTAGAACAGGCCGTCCCCAGATGGAAATGTTCTGGCGCAACATGCTGTCCAGGGCTGCAACCACAGAAGGAGAAGCTCAATATATAGAAAAAATATTCACAAAAGCAGCGGCACTTGTGGAAAAGAACCGTACGGAATAAGAGAAAGTTTTAATCGTCAGGCATTATGTCTTCCGGCAAAATTTCCGTCCGCCCATGAACCTTGCAGGAAGTGCTGGCAAGTTCAACAGTATTTCTAAGCTGCCTTACGTTTCCCGGCCAAGTCTTGTGCTCAAGTTTTTCCAGTGCAGCGGCAGAACAAGAAACTCCGCAGCAAAGGGCAAATTCCCTGGCAAGATGGGGAAGGTCCTCCATGTGAAGGCTAAGCGCGGGAAGCTCTATCTTTAGCTGGCTTATTCTGTAATACAAATCTTGCCTGAACTTCTTTTTTGCAACGAGGGTCTTTATGTCTGCATTAGTGGCAAAAATAAGCTTGCAGTTAAAGGGAATTTCTTTTGTTGAACCGACTTTGCAATAGGTGCGCCTTTCTATTACGCGGAGAAGCTTGCTTTGCAAAGGATAAGGAAGCTCCGCAACTTCGTCTATTAAAAGGGTTCCTCCGTCCGCTTCTTCAAACAGCCCCTTTGTTCCACAGGCACCTGTATAGGCTCCTTTTATGCTGCCAAAAAGCTGACTTTCTATAAGCCCGGAATTAAATTCTGCAGCACTTGCATTTACAAAGGCGGAGTTTTTTCTGGACGACTTTTTGTGAATCTCTTCCGCAGCCCAAGTTTTTCCTGCACCGCTCGGCCCAAGTATAAGAACGTTTTCGTTACCGCAGGCTGCAAGCTCCAGCTTTGTTTCAAAGTCAAGCCGCCAGTTATTGCATTTTTTAGGAGAGGATATTCCCGTCATGGAAGAAGCTATTGTATTCCAGCCGGCACGTCCCTTGTACCAAGAAAAACCGTCCGACATATTCTTGATTGAACAAAATTTGCCGTTAACATACAAAATTACGGGAACTGATGCAAATTGCTCCAAGTGTTCAACAATGTTCATCAATTCAATTTGATTAAAATCCGCAAAATCAATAAAACAGCAAAGAGGATTATCTTTTAGGTTGAATACATTTTGAATTTTAAAATTCTTATTTACTCTCCGTAAGCTGATACCTGTTTCTTCCTGACAGTGCATGCAAGACACCCTGTCTCCGGAAATAAACACCGCATACCCCTTCTCCATTTTTTAATATACTCAAACCGACTGCTCCTTATTCCTGAACAGTCTGTACCAAACCAAAAGAATGTTGTAATGCAGCCAAGGAAAAATCAAGAAAACCTTGAGCGGATTCTTAATTACCTCGTGCCAAATTTCTGTGTTGCGGTTAAAGGATGTTTCGCTAACACGCTTGATTCTGTCGCCAAAGATTCCTATTGCATCGCGGTAATAGAGGAATATGCTGGAAGAAAAGCGGTTGCGCCTTTTGTAGGACCAGCAGTCTTTTTCTTTTATTCCTTCGCTAACAAGAACAAGCGACGGGGAAGCCTTGTAGATTGCCTGGATGATGTCGTCTTCCACATTTTTTGGATAGTAGCCAACGTAACGGCCAACAACCTGCAAAGTCTTGAAGGTGTTCATTACGTTTTTTGTTGCAGCCATAACGGTCTTTTTTCTTCCGCCAAGAAGATAGATGGACTTTAGGTGGGTCTCAAGAATAGACATTATGCTGATTAATGTGTTGAATGGATTGTGCTTTAGGGGAATGTCCTTCTTAAGGAATTTTGCGCCCCGCAAGATGCTCTTTGATATTGGAAGAACAAGGTCTGCATTGCGAACGCATTCTGCATAGTCATTGTGACCGCGGGCTCTTAGCAAGTCCCAAATGCTAAGGAAAACAATCTGCTTAGTGCCTGGCTTTGCAAGCATTTCCATAATCTGCCCTTCCATATCAGAAGCAGAGCAAATGTCTACCGGAACATTTAAAACATTTATTCTTTGAACTGCCATAATTCTTTCTCCACAAGAGCACTTTGAACTGCCGCAATCCCATACAGGGCAGCCGTCTCACAACGCAATATATTGGTAGCAAAATGAATCCCCTGCACCCCATTCTGCGTAAGATAGCTATATTCTGCGGGTGAAATTCCGCCTTCTGCCCCAACAAAAAGAGCGGCTATTTTTACATCTTCTACAGATGCGACCGCCCTATGCAAAGGCATTGTATTTTCCGTCCGCTCATAGAGCACTAGTGAAAGATTGTTTTGCTGCGCATTAATTTCTTTTAAGTGATTGTGCCACAAATCAAGAGATTTTTCAACAGATAGGCTTGGTGAAATTTGTGTTTCCACAGGGGAACCGCTTTGCTCTCTTGCTTCCGTAATAATCCTTTCCCAACGGCCGTCGCTTCCGGAAGACTTTTTCTGGACAGATTCAACTGAACCCTTCTGGCAAAATTCCCCTTCCACCGGAATGATTCTGCTTACCCCGCATTCCACAGCCTGGCGAACGATAAGCTCCATCTTGGCAGGCTTTGCCGCAAACTGAAAAAGCCACAGTTCAAGACCGGACTTTTTTTCTATGGGGAGAGCCTTTGCGGAAGATTCATTGCTGGAAGAATCTATGCTGGTAGAAGCGGCAATTTGCAGGACGACCCTTTTCTTTGCAGAGTCAACAGAAGCAACCGTCATCTGCTGAAGACCGCCACCTGGTAGCCTTACGTAAAGCATGTCCCCCGGCACACAGCGGAGAACGGCAGAAAGGTAGCGGGCTTTTTTTCCTTCTATGTAAAGGCAACCGTTTTTATCTGGACTGCTTTCGGCTACAAACTGTCGCATGTATTGTACAAAAGCCTATTTCTTTGCAGGTTCAGACGAAGCAGTTTGTGCCTCTTTAGCCTTGCGTTCATCTTCCAGCTGCTTAAGGGTCTTTGCCTTTGAAATAAGGGAGTAGAAATTCTCGTGCTCAATAATGTTAAGAGCTTCCTTAAGCTGAAGGTCGTAGTCAAGGTCGTAAAGGCGGGTTGGCTTTGCCCTGTCACATTCGTTGCGGATAAGCTTTCTTAGGATGCGGGACTCCAGGTTGTAGCTGCGGCGCAAAATTTCTGCATAGGAATAGATGTCGTCTTCCGTCATTCCAGGGTGC
>JAGACC010000283.1 GCA_017614295.1 Treponema sp. | reverse complement strand
TGCAAGACAATCACCAGCCCCACTGTATAAATATTACCACGCAAAAGTTCTAAAATGCTACTGCGAGGTACCGCAATTCTGCAAATGCGAAAGTTTATAATAATTTCCTTACAGGTCCAGTGGAGTTTAGTCGGCTGTGCGCACCACGCGGAAGCCTATGTTGACGTTGCGGCCGTAGGGGCTGTAGGAGTTACGGCGGGCAACACGGCAGTCGTCCGAATCGTAGATCCAACCGCCACCGCGATCGACGCGGAGAGAACCCGACGATGCACCTGTGCTGGCAGTGCCTGTTGAAATGTTTCCATACCAGTCCCAGCACCATTCCCATACGTTGCCGCTCATGTCGTAGAGACCTTTTGCGTTCTTTGCCTTTGTCTTTACTTCATGCGATCCGTACCCTGCCTTACCAACACCCATAGCATACGCATTGTCTGAATACCAGGCAACGTCACCTATCGTGTCACTTCCGCTGTAGGTTGTCTGCCCGGAGTTGCCCCTGTTGCCGCCTCGTGCAAGGTATTCCCACTCCGCTTCCGTAGGCAGCCGGTAGCCGTTGGCTGTAAAGTCGCATTCTGCATTATTCCACGTTGCATTATTGTTTGCCGGGACACTTCCCCATTCAGACGGGTTCGTCTTTCCGCTAATAGAGTAGCAGGGTGTAAGTCCTTCCGCAATGCTTCTCTTGTTGCAGTATACAAGCGCATCGTACCAGCTTACGTAGTAGACAGGATAGTTTGCTCCCTTGCCGTAAGCGCTGCTGGGGGTGGTTCCGCCGTAAGAGCAGTACTTTTCGTATTCCCCTTGCGTTACCTCGTGGTCGCTCGCCCACTTTACATACAGCTCCACACTTCTTCCGTCTATAAATACACTGGAGCCTGTAATCCCGCCGGACACAGCCTTAGAAGCAACTGTAGTTGAGGCATTCCCCTTATATTCGGTTTGGGTAACCCCGCTGGACACCGTCTGAGCAGAAACCGTAGTGCTTACACAGCTTGTTGCCACAAGGGAAAGGCATAGCAAAAGAGTGGCTGTTAATTCAAACAAAACTTTTCTCATATTATCCTCCAATTTTATTGGCTGCAACGGAAGTGCGTCCAGCATGACTGTCACTGCCTAGTTTAAAAACAAAAAAACCGGACTCTTCCGCAAAGGGAAAGCTCCGGGTGTATTTAAAATTTGTGAAGCGTTAGAATTCTGCCCCAAGAGTCATAAAATATTATAAATCAGGAAAAACAAGCGGTCAAGTTTTAGAATGTGTCTTTTCGTTTATAGAAGCTGCTTCTTTGCAATCCCAAAAGCGGAGGGGGCTTAGCCGGGATTGGAGGGGCGCAAGTTGCCGAAGGCAATGGAGCCGGAAGGCGGAACCCCGGAAAGCCCGTAACAAAAGGCCTCCCTGCCGTTTGTTGCTTATGTTTGCTACTTTTGCGCTAACAAATGACGCGCCGTCCGTGGCGCTATTGGTTCACAAAAGAATAAAGGCAGGGCAGTTTAAAAGGACGGCGGCTCCAGAAAAAAAATATTTGAAAACATTTGTAGATCCCGAATCAAGTTCGGGATGACAGGGGAAAGTCTGGGATGACAATTTGAAAGTTATTGTTGACCAAAAGGGCGGTTACATATATTATAGTAGAGAATTTTTATAAGGATTAGGAGAATAACATGGCTCTTACGTTGGCTGAAAAAATCATACAGAACCATATTGTGAAAGGCTCGCTGGATTTTACCCCGGGGCAGCCTATTGAACGCGGTACGGACATCGCAATTAAGATTGACCAGACATTGACTCAGGATGCTACAGGTACAATGGCATACCTTCAGTTTGAAACGATTGGTGTGCCACGCGTAAAGACGGAGGTTAGCGTAAGTTACGTTGACCACAATACCCTTCAGACAGACTTTAAGAATCATGACGACCACCGCTACCTTCAGTCGGTTGCTGCAAAGTACGGCCTTTATTTTTCCAGACCAGGAAACGGTGTTTGCCACCAGGTTCACATTGAGCACTTTGGAAAGCCGGGAAAGACCCTTTTGGGTTCAGACAGCCACACTCCTACTGGCGGCGGAATAGGTATGATTGCTATTGGTGCCGGCGGAATTGACGTTGCCGTTGCTATGGGCGGCGGTGCTTTCCATCTTGCAATGCCTAAGGTTTTTGGCGTAAAGCTTACAGGTACTCTTCGCAAGGGTATTGGTGCAAAGGACATAATTCTTGAAGTTCTTCGCCGTGAAAGCGTAAAGGGCGGTGTTGGTGCCGTATACGAATACTTTGGTGAAGGTGTTGAAAGCCTTACTGTTCCTCAGCGTGCAACTGTAACAAACATGGGTGCAGAGCTTGGTGCTACATGTTCAGTGTTCCCTTCTGACGCAACGACAAAGAAATTCCTTAAGAGCATGGGACGTGAGAGCGACTGGACAGAGTTAAAGGCAGACGAGGGCGCTGTTTACGATAAGGTTATAGAAATAAACCTTTCCGAACTTAACGCTATGGCTGCTTGTCCAAATTCACCGGATAACGTAAAGTCTTTGAAGGAGCTTAGCGGAACAAAGGTAACTCAGGTTGCTATTGGCAGCTGTACAAACTCTTCTCTTGACGATCTTGCTGCTGTTGCTGCAATTGTAGACGGTAAGCATATTGCTCCTGGTGTTGAAGCTGGTATTGCTCCGGGAAGCCGCACTACTCTTCTTATGGCGGACAAGGCAGGAATTCTTGGCACTTTGATTAGGGCTGGATTCCGCATTTTGGAAAGCGCATGTGGTCCTTGTATTGGTATGGGCTTTGCTCCAAACAGCGAGGGTGTTTCTCTCCGCACATTTAACCGCAACTTTAAGGGTCGCTCTGGAACGGCAGATGCAGGCATTTACCTGGTAAGCCCGGAAACAGCTGCGGCTTCTGCTATAACAGGCGTTATGACAGACCCTGCATCCCTTGACTGGAAGGATCCTTCTTGGACAGAAAACGGTCGCATTTCCCTTCTTGACGGAAAGGACAGCCGTCTTTCTGCAGATGAAATCCTTAAGGACGCCCAGGATGAAGGTATGCTTATTGCTCCTCTTCCACAGGAAAAGGCAAAGGATGTGGAGATTGTCCGCGGTCCAAACATTAAGCCATGCCCACCATGCAAGGAATGTGCAGACAACCTTAAGCTGCCAGTTCTTTTGAAGGCTGCAAGCAACGTTTCTACGGACGACATCATGCCAGCAGGAACAAAGGTTCTTCCTTTTAGAAGCAACATTCCGGAAATCAGCAAGTTCACATACGAGAGATTGGACGCAAACTTCTACAAGAAGGCAGAGGCCATTAACTTTAGCGGTTGTATCGTTGTTGGTGCAGAAAACTTTGGTCAGGGTTCAAGCCGTGAGCATGCGGCACTTGGACCAATGTACCTTGGCGTAAGGGCAATCATCACAAAGAGCTTTGCCCGCATCCACAAGGCAAACCTGATTAACTACGGAATCATCCCGATTACCTTTAAGAATCCAGATGACTACGACAAAATCAGCGAAGGCGACACCGTGGAAATTAGCAATATCTTTGCAAGCCTCAAGAACGGCAGCGAATTTGACATTACAGTCCACTCAAAGGCTGGAGACACTAAGATTTGCGGTGTAAACGACCTTGCAGAACGCAGCCGCAACATT
>JAGACC010000282.1 GCA_017614295.1 Treponema sp. | reverse complement strand
TTTCCGTTTTTTAGAGTAATGCTCTCTAATGTTACATTTGCACCAGATGGAATATTAAGCACACGTCCTTTTGTGTTTGCGTCTATTGTTGCTCCGCTTCCTTCTCCCACGATTTTTAGGTAAGTTAAGCTGGAAGGTATGTCTATAAAGCCGTTTCCGTCAATGCTGGATGCCGTGAATGTTCCCGTAACATGCAGTTCCCATGGGGTTGTCTCGCTTATGCTTGTTACTATATTTGCACCTGCAACTTCGCTAAGCCTTGCCATTGCGCTTTCTATTGCTTTGTAGGGCTGCTCGGATGTTCCGTTTTGTTTGGTTGAACTTGAGGCGGAATCAACATATATTTTTCTGTATATGAATGTGTGGACGCAATCCAACGTAACTTTAAAGTTTCCGCTAGCGTCAATGTGGGGGGCTGTTGATGGGGTCCACTTGTTTGTCTGTAGTCCGGGGTATATTGCTATGTATTCCTTGCATTTGTAGAGGGGAGCTGCGCCTTCATTGTATTTGGCGTATGACGTATAGAAGGAAAGGGTTACTTCGTAGATTCCAGAAGGAATGCCGGTGTTTGTTATGGTAAGAGTCTTTGAGCCATCGCTACCAGTAGCTCTAAATTTAGTTTCGTTTTCGCATTCGGTTTTTATGAATCCAATACCGCTGTCTGTTGCACAGCTTATGGTAAGGTTTATGCTGCCGTCTCCGTCTGTTGAAGGTTTTAGTGCCAGGCTTGCGCTTGCCTCCGGGACTGATTTGGATAGGGTTATGGGCGTTGGATCGCTCTGCATAACAGTTGTTTCGCCTTGCTTTGCGTAAGCCGTAAGCTCCCATGTGCCTGCCGTTAGTGTTCCGCTGAATTCATAGGTTAGTGCAGCTTGGTCTACTGTTGCTTCTCTTTCTGTACCGTCAGAGCGTCTTGCCTTTACGGAATATGAAATTCCGGTTAAAGTTGGTAATGCGTTGCGTGAGCCTTGTTGGGTTGACTCCGCTGCTGTTAAGTATGCGCTTGGTGCTGCCGTTGCGTTTGCAAAGCTAAAGCTTCCCCTAAGGCTAAGCCCCTGTTCACGAGAAGCCTGTGAAGATGCAGTGCTGCCTGCTTCTGAGGGTGAGAGTATGCCTGAACAGGATGAGACTGCAAGCAAAAAAATCAATACTGCCGCAGGGGATAATAATACTGAAATAAACCTTTTCCTCATGGCAAAACTCCCTTTAGCAAAGAATTCTGTGCTAAGTCTATACTATCTCTATTCTATATTATAGGATATTTAAGCTAAAATTCAAGCGGAATTTAGTCTTTATCCTTTTAGCAAAGGCAACCTAGCCCCGACAGGAAGGGCGCGCGGAGCGCGTTCCGAAGGAATGGAGCGGGGAGGGACCCGCGGAACCCTGGATGGCGGGTAAAAATTGCTTCCATGCAATTTTTACCCATGAGTTTTCTTCGAAAACTCACAAGCCCCTTTGCAAAGGAATGACGCGCCATCCATGGCGCTGCTTGGTGGCAGATTGGGTAAAAATTGCATGGGGCTGACCGGTCACGGAGTGCCGGGCACAGTAAAACAAGCAAGCGGCTCCAGAATAGAAGAGGGTACCTTATGATTATACAGACCCTGAATCGAGTTCAGGGTGACGGGGTGGCTCCAGAAGAGAAATTTTCCTAAAGTTTGGACGTGGTTTTCCGATATTCAGAGATGAGAACCTTTATATAAGGAAGGGCACATGGCTAATAAAGACGAAAACAAGGCAAAAAAGACAAAAACAGTGGCTCCCGTGGAAAAAGACGTGGAACTGCTTCAGATTTTGAATGCTCAGAATGACATTTTGGACTGTATGCTTACCCAGCAGCGCAAGATTCATGACGATGTAAAGCAGCGCAAATGGCTGGAGCTTGAGGAATGCATAAACACCATGCAGATTTTCAGCGACGCCTTTGTTAATCTTGACACATGCCGTGAGAACTGTGCCGGAGACGACAAGAACATTTATCTTTCTCCAAAGATTGAGAGCGTTTATGTTAGCGTGCGCACCAAGCTTTCCAAGAGCAAGATAGAGAACAAAGCCCTTGCCACTTATGTAGAGTCTACAAAGGATTTTATTAACGGAGTTTTGGATACCTGCGTTCCCCAGCAGAGGAATGTTAGGTACAACAAATACGGTAAGATTGTGCGTCCGGCCGCAGAGAGCGTTGTGCTGGATACTGTAATGTAATTTTGGATTGAAGTTTGGAGGATTAGAATGGCAGGTTCATTTGGCGGAATAGAAATTGGTAAAAGGTCTTTGATGGCCCATCAGATGCAGATTAATACTGCAGGTCATAACATCTCTAACGCAGACACGGAAGGCTATTCAAGGCAGCGTGTTCACATAAAGGAATTTGATCCTCTTTACCGCCCGGATTTGGAGCGTGCAGAGGTTGCAGGTCAGATTGGTCAGGGTACAGACGTTCAGGCTGTTAAGCGTGTTCGCGACGAGCTTTTGGACACACGCATCATTGCCCAGACAAACCAGGAGACTTACTGGGAAACCCGCGACAAGTACATTCAGATGCTTGAGCAGATTTACAATGAACCAGATGAAATTTCCATTAGAAGCAACATGGACAAATACTGGGAAGGATGGCAGGAACTTTCTCTTTACCCGGATACAGACGCAGCCCGCCAGGCAGTTGTTACCAGGGGAGAAAGCCTTACAAATTCAATCCAGCAGAGGAACAAGAGCCTTGTTGCCGTTACAGACCAGGTTAACTCAGACATAATCGGTACTGTAAAGCAGGTTAACGACTATGCACGCCAGATTGCAGCCCTTAGCGACGAGATTGTCCGCGTAAAGGGTATGGGTGACAATCCAAACGATCTTGAAGACCGCCGCGACCTTCTTGTAGAAAAGCTTGGTGGTTTGATTAATGTTACTGTTGACCGCTCAGACCCGGATGAATTCCTTGTTCACACTAACGGAGAAATAATTGTTCAGGGTAGCATTGCCCGCCAGGTGGAGACTGTTTCCAACCCCAACAACAACGGCTATGTAGACCTTCGTTGGCAGGACACCCAGCTTGAAGCATACTTCCCGGGTGGATCCCTTGGTGCTTTGATGGACCTCCGCGACAAGGACCTTAGGGCAGAGATGCAGTCCCTTAACACAATGGTAATCAACTTTGCAGACCTTGTTAACGACGTGCACCGCAACGCAATCGGAAAGAACAATGTTACCGGTCTTAACTTCTTTACAGAACACGCATTTGTAGAAAACGTAAACGGCAACTTTGACCGCGACGGAGACGGTGTGCTTGATACATCTTATGTCTTCCGCATGACTGGTACAAATTCCCTTAAGCCGCAGGAACAGATTGGTCTTGAAGGAACTCTTACCCTTGCCGGCCACGAAGGAAACATTACGGTTGAATACCACGCTACTGATACAGTGGAAGAAATCATCAACCGCATAAATGACTCTGACGGAGAAGTTAAGGCTTACCTTGACCGCAATTCAAACCTTGTGCTTAAGGCTACAGCCAGCGCAAACATAAACAACCCGGACTTTGTAATCCGCCACGTGGAAGATTCAGGCATGTTCCTTACCGGATACTCTGGTCTTCTTGCAGCAAGCGGAGAAGAGGGTGCCTACGACTTTGCACAGGCAGATGCTGTTAACGCATTGAACGGTGCACAGTTTGCGGTAACACCGGTTATGAATCCTTCTGCATGGATAGAGGTTAACCCCAACATCCGCTCAGACATACAGAGTGTTGCAGCCGCAATCCCCAACCTTCAGGGCTATGCAGACGCAGACGACGGACGTGCCGCTGTAGAGATTGCCGCAATCCGCAACACGCACGTTATGATTGGTTCAAACCGCACTCTGGACGACTACTTTGCAGACAGCGTTACAAACGTTGGTCTTAAGGGAGAACAGGCCCAGAACATGCTCGCAAGCCAGAACGCAATCATGCAGGACTTGCGCGACCTCCGCGACAGTATAAGCGGTGTTAACATTGACGAAGAGCTTGCAGACATCATGAAGTTCCAGCACGGATACAATGCCGCAGCCCGTTTCGTAACAGTGCAGGACCAGCTTTTGGACACCCTGATTAACCGCCTTGGCGTTTGATTCAAGGATTAACTTTGTAAACAAAGATTGAGGAGCATAAATTATGAACAGAATCAGTTCCCAGATGAATAATACGCAGACCCAGTACTACCTCCGCAAGCAGGAAGTTCGCCAGGCCCAGGCAAACCGCCAGATTGGAAGCCAGAGCAGAATCGGTGAGCTGCGTGACGACCCCTTGGCCGCAGGACACTTGGTACGCTACCAGTCATATCTTTCACGCGTAAACCAGTTTGGCAAGAACGCACAGATTCTTTCCGACGAATTCCAGGTTCGCGAAGGCTATATGAACCAGAACCTTCAGATTCTCCAGAGGGTCCGCGAGCTTGCAGTTACAGGCGCAAACGGTACCTACAACAAGGAAGACCTAAAGAATATGTCCATGGAAGTAGACGAGCTTCTTAAGGAACTCATCCAGAACGCAAACGCTGTTGGCCCGGACGGAAATTCCCTCTTTGCAGGAACAAGAAGCAAGTCCACAGCATTTGAAGTACTTATGGGCAATGTAGAAGGTGCATCAGAGCCTCTTATCAAGGAAGTTCACTACAACGGAAACGTTGGCGTAAACAGGGTAGAGGTTGACGAAAACGCCTACCTCGAAGTGGACAATTCCGGAAACAAGACATTCTGGGCAGAACCGCAGCAGCTTATGGGGCAGCGCGACCTTAGCTCTTGGCAGGCAAAGGCAGACAGCACAATCAACATAGACGGAATCAACATTGCAGTTAACGCAGGAGACAATATCTATGCGCTCGCCGCAAAGATAAACGACTCCGGTGCAAGCGTCCGCGCAACAATTGACCCTGTTACACGCGGTCTTGACCTTCGCACTACAGATTCCCACCAGATGTGGCTTCAGGATGTTAACGGAAACGTTCTTAACGACATTGGCATGATAAAGGATTCAAGCCAGCTTCCTCCATACAACATCGAGAACAACGTAAGCGTATCCGGCGGTTCCATGTTCGACGCAGTTATTGCCCTTCGTGACGCAATGCTCCGCGGAGACCACGAGGCTATCGGTACACGCGTTCTTGGCGTACTTGACCAGGGAATGTCCAACCTTAACACACGCATTGCAAAGGTTGGAAGCGAATACGAGCGTGCCCAGCAGAACATCCAGCGTTCCGGCGTAAACAACCTCAACGTAACACAGCTTGTTGCCCGCGAAGGCGACATAGACATGACAGAGGCAATCACAAACCTCAAGGCACTCGAAAACGTAAACAACGCAACTTTGAGCACTGCCGCAAGGATGTATTCAAGCACTTTGCTTGACTATCTCAGATAATTCTGGTAAATTTTTACTAAGCGTTACTTGGCCTGCATTTTAACGTGCAGGCCTTAATTTTTAGCAGGTGTTGAATGGAAGTAAAAACAAGAACCATGGGAATTGTTAACGTTCCCGAAAATCATCTTTTAAAAATTCCGGCAGGGCTTTTCGGTTTTGAAGAATACACGGAATTTGCCCTTGTGGACTGCAAGACCAAGCCTTTTGTCTGGCTCCAGTCAACAGAGGACTCTAACCTTGCCTTTCTTTTGATAGACCCCTTCCTTGTTTGCGAAGATTACGAGACGGACATAGACGACAAGGAACTTGCAAAAATTGGCATAAAGGAACCTTCCGAAGTCCTGGTGCTTACGCTTGTAACCGTCCCCAACGACGGATCTCCTGTTACGACAAACCTTCTTGGCCCACTCATCATCAACAAGGGAAACATGAAGGGTATGCAGGTTATTTTGAGCGAGCCAAAATGGACTACAAAGTTCAACATATTGGAAGCCCTTAAAAAGCAGGAGGGCAAATAATGCTGATTCTTTCGCGCAAAGTAGACGAAAAAATAAAGATTGGCAACGACATAACCCTTACGATTATAGAAGCCCACGGCGACATGGTAAAGGTTGGTGTGGAAGCTCCAAAGAACGTTAAGGTATTCCGCCAGGAAGTCTTCGACGCAATCCAGAGGGAAAACAAAGCCGCATCCGTTCAGCCGTCAGAGGAAGCACTTTCAACATTGTTCTCAAAGTAGAAGTTTGGAAAAGCAGCTGTCATTCTAAATTTTTTTACTCATCTGGACCAGCTTTTATACGCTAACCCGCTTTCCAGGGTTCCGGCTCCCGCCTCCATTGCCTGACGGCAACCGCCTTCGGCGGCCCTTCCAATCGGGGGTAGGGCTTGTTCCTGGAACTTATATGCTATTTGCCTGCCTTTTGTTTTTCTTCAAGTACAATTTCCGCTTCGCTTTTCCTAACATAAAGTGGACCGTCGTAGTCCTGCATTGGTTCAGCCTTGTCCCTAATCATCTGTTCTGCAAGGGTAAATAGGTTTTCGCAAGCATCGTTCTGCGGAAGGAATGTGTGTACGGAAAAGAGGGGAGTTGTCTCGTTAACCCGCTCAACAAAGTCTTTTGCACCCGGACCGCATACCAGCACGGAATTTTCAGGATCAATCTGCTTTAGGATTTCTTCTATAGAACCGTCGCTTGGTTCAATAAGTTCCTCTCCGCGGGCATAGAATGAATAAAAATACTGGTCTTCCTTTTCTTCTATTACGGAAAGAACAGTCTCTATTGCGCTTTTGTATGGCCATGCGTAAGCCTTTAGCGAAGGAATTCCGTAAAGCGGCGTTCCGTTTGCAAGGTTCAGTGCCTTTAGTGCGCTAAGACCCAGCCTTAGACCCGTAAAGGTTCCCGGTCCAAGAGTTACCGCAGTGTAGTCAAGAAGGGCAGGGGTAAGGTCTAGTTCCTTTAGCACGTAATCAATTGCCGGAAGAATTTTTTCCGACTGCCTAGTTCCTATGTCCAGGCAAAGTTTTACCGTTTGATTTTCTTTTTTTGCCGCTATGCACAGCTTTGAAACCGCGCAGTCAAT
>JAGACC010000281.1 GCA_017614295.1 Treponema sp. | reverse complement strand
CATATAATTCCACAATTAATGCAATTCGCATCCTCTTTTAGTATAATTACAGACAAATCTATTAGAGATGCAACAATAAAAGATTGGATTGCAAAAATAATAGACTACACCTCAGATAATGATGAACTTTCTGATAAAATTGATTCTTGGGTAGAAGAGATGAATCCAAGTATCTCGACAAGAGCAATTATAAGCTTTTTTGAAAAGAAATTATTGGAAGCTTTTGAATCAAATGTTCATGTATTCTTGATAATTGATGAATTAAGTTATGATCAAAAAGAAACAATAAAGAATATTATAACTTCATTCAAAGTAGAAAGTGGTAATCCGGTTATGTTTGATGCTTCGGTTGTTAAACTTGTACAAAAAATAAGTTTTGTTAATCAAGAATTCGAGTATGCCTTAACAGCTCAATAAAAAACACGGACCTTGGCAGTGGGGGCTTTTTTGCTTTGCCTGCTGCTAAGGTCCGTGCGGGGGAGGGAGCTTTGATAAGCTTTTCTCTCTTAGTCCAGTGTGTAGGTCTGGCCGTATTTTACTATTTCTATGTTGGGGAAGCCGTTTTCGTTAAGGTGCTTCTTTAGGAATTCCTGGCTGTCTTTTTCGCCGTGGACGAGGAAGATTTTCTTTAGGCGGCTTGTGTCTATTGTGTTAAGCCAAGTGGTTGTTTCTTCGTAGTCGGCATGGGCGCTGAAGGCGTTTATCTTTTCTACGTCGGCCTTTACGTTGTACCAGTCTCCAAGAATCTTTACCTCTTTTTGTCCGTCCAATATTTTGCGGCCAAGGGTGTTTTCTCCCATGTAGCCTACAATCAGGATTATGTTGTTGGGGTTTGAAATGTTGTTTGCAAGGTGGTAGAGAACGCGTCCTGCTTCGCACATTCCGTCTGCGCTGATGATAATCATTGGTCCCTGCTTTTTGTTAAGGGCCTTGGATTCGTCTACGCTTGTTACAAACGAAAGCGAGTTGAATCCGAACGGGTTCTTGTGGTGCTGGATGAATGCTTCGTTTGTTTCTTCGCTGTAGCATTCCGGGTGCAGCTGGTAGATGCCTGTTGCGTTTACCGCCATTGGGCTGTCCATGTAAATTGGAATCTGTGGAATCTTCTTCTGGTCAACAAGCAGGTGCAGGTAGTAGACAAGTTCCTGTGCGCGCTCTATTGCAAAAGAAGGAATTATAATCTTGCCCTTTTTGTCTACTGCTCTTCTGATGAGTTTTACAAGGTCGTCCATTGCTACCTTTGGCTCTTCGTGCAGGCGGTTTCCGTAGGTGCTTTCCAGGAAGATGTAGTCCGGTGCAGGAACATTTGTTGCCGGGTTCCTGATGATTGGCTTTTCGTTGCGGCCAAGGTCTCCGGTGTAGAGTATGCGGATTTCGTCTGACGGGGCTCCCCTGAGTGCTGCTTCTCCGGAAGGCTGTGCTGACGATGCTGTTGAACTTGTCTTTCCGAACAGGCGGTGCCAGAACCTTCTTCCGCTTCCCATTCCGCTGCTTTCCGTCTTACCGGTTATTGGGTTTGCCCTCTGTCCGGTTATGGTAAAGTATGCAAAGCTTGAGCCAAGGATGTGTCCTGCATCAAAGAATTCAAGCTGAACGTCCGGTGCAATGTACATCTTGCGGTTGTAGCCAAGGGAGACTATCTGGTTTGCTGCCTTTACGCAGTCTTCTTCCTTAAACAGAGGCTTCCAGAAGAATTTCTCTCCCTTTTTGCGTGCCTGTTTTGCAAGGAATTCTGCGTCTCGTGCCTGGATGCGGGCAGAGTCCATCATTACGATGTTGGCAAGGTCGCGGGTTGCGGGTGTTGCATAGATGTTTCCGCGGTAGCCGTTTTTTGCAAGTACGGGTAAAAGTCCGCAGTGGTCGTAGTGGCCGTGGGTAAGGATTACGCTTTCTATTTTGTCTGCCGCAAAGTCAAAGTTGCGGTTTTTTGAATCTGATTCAGCGCGCTTTCCCTGGAAGGCTCCACAGTCTACCATAAAGCTGCGTCCGTCCACTTCGAATATGTGTTTGCTGCCGGTTACTTCTTCGGCTGCTCCTAATGAATAACAAATTACGCTCATGTTTACGCTCCTTTTATTAGGATCTGTTTCGGGGTTTGCAAATATATTGTCTGGCCTTACGATGACCCTTTGCTTGGCAAAACCCCGACTTAAACTTATTATAAGCCATAAAGCGGAAATTAACAAATGCTTTTTGCTTAACAACAAAATAATGAGCCTTGGAGGATTTTCTTATAGAAATATACGCCGCCATGGAATTTGCCCCTGTGGCTTACCGAAGGGCGGTTCTCGCAACGAAGTTTCAAGCGACGGCTGTGGCGCAGAGGGGTATTCGGTCGGGTTAGCCAAGAAGTGAAATGGTAGAGAGGGAAAAGGTACCGTCCAGAAAGAATGAGGGATTAAATATCAAGAAATTGTGCAAAACATCGTATTATTACTAATTTTTTTTGGCTTTTGGAAATATGGCTTTGACAAATTTATTTTTGGAATTTAAACTAAGAGCATGAGACATTTTAACGGAAAATTTTTTGTGCTGGCCCTGCTTGCCACACCGGTTTTGTTTGCTTCGTGCAAGAAAAAGACTTTTAAGGATCTTGCCCTAAAGAAAGGCCTTAAGACGGGTATTGCTGTTACTGCCGGGGATCTTTACGGCGAAAAGGAGAAGCAGATTGTTCTTGAAAACAGCGCTATCATTGTAAGCGAAAATTCGATGAAGTGGACAAACCTTAGGCCGAATGAGAAATTCTGGAACTGGGGAGACATTGACGCTATGATTAAGTTTGCCCAGGAGAATTCGGTTGAGGTAAAGTGGCACACTCTTTTTTGGCACCAGCAGAATTCACCTTTCCTTGGCAAGCTAAAGACTAAGGAAGCGGCCCTTGAGATGATGGATAACCACATCAAGACTATAATGGAGCGCTACAAGGGTAAGATTTCTGAATACGATGTTGTTAACGAGATGTTCAATGAGGACGGAAGCATGCGCGAGACCCTCTGGTACAATCTTATTGGTCCGGATTATATTGACCATGCACTTAAGGTTGCGCGTGAGGCTGATCCCAATGCAAAGCTTTACCTGAATGAATATAGCAATGAAGAGAAGGGACATCCCAAGGCTGACGCTATGTTCAATTTTGTAAAGGATTTGAAGGCACGCGGAGTTCCTCTTGACGGAATTGGTATGCAGCTTCATCTTTCTACCGAGTACGATTACAACTTTGAGAATATACGCAGTAACGTAAGGCGCTATGCGGAGATTGGCGTTGATGTTTGCTTTAGCGAAGTTGATGTAAGGATGCCTTTGCCTTCTACGGAGAGTTCTCTTGCAAAGCAGATGAATATTTATACGAATCTTCTTAAGATTGCGCTTGAGGAGCCGAACGTTAAGTCTTTTATTACTTGGGGCTTTACGGATAACCACAGCTGGGTTCCTGGGACATTCCCCGGTACTGGGGAGGCGCTTTTGTATACAAAGAGTATGGAGCCTAAGCTTGTTTACGAGAAGATGCTTGAGGTGCTTAGGAAATAGACTTTTGTTGAGGGTGCTGTTTGCATAGCGGTGACGCATATGCTAAGGGGTGCCGGTTTTGCGAAGGATTGGCGCATATGCTAACGGGTGCCGGTTTTCCAAAGCTCCGTCTCTTCCGCTAAGCATCGCCCCCACGCCTACAAATAAATCCATAAAAAACAAAAGCCTCCTTTGCTAAACATTCCGCAAAGAAGGCTTTTTTTTGCTAAGATTCCTGATGAACCTAAAGATTAGATACCGTTAAAGTGAGTCTGAACCTTATCTAAGACATAATCCCTAAATTCCTTAAGGGCGAATGTCTTTTGCGGCAGCTGTGAACTGAACCTAAAGCGGCAAGTTACGGTCTCTTCTTCCTGTTCCTTTGCTCCAACAACAAGAATGTATGGAGTCTTGTGCTCGGAAGAGATAGCCTTAATCTTGCTCTTCATGTTGTCGTCACCTGTGTAAGCCTTGGCACGGATGTTTGCAGCGCCAAGGAAATCCGCGACTTTTTCTGCATAAGCGTTAAAATCGTTGCCAACCGGAACAACAGCCACCTGTTCAAAGTGAAGCCATGTCGGGAAAGCGCCTGAATAGTTTTCGATAAGGATACCCATAAAGCGTTCCATACTTCCCAAAACTGCGCGGTGCAGCATAACCGGGTGGTGCTTCTGGTTGTCCGCTCCAATGTATTCAGCGTTAAGGCGTTCTGCGCTAGGCAACTGGTAGTCAAGCTGAATTGTTCCGCACTGCCACTGGCGACCAATAGCGTCTATAAGGGTAAATTCAAGCTTTGGACCGTAGAATGCACCTTCTCCAGGCTGAATCTCGTACTGCATTCCCGCAGCCTTACATGCTTCGCTAAGTGCTGATTCCGCATGCTGCCAAGTCTTTTCGTCTCCAACATGGTCTTCCGGCATGGTGGAAAGCTTTACAAGAAGGTTCTTGTCAAAACCAAAGTCCTTGTATACGTCCAGCAAAAGAAGGCAGAACTTCTTAACTTCCGCTTCAATCTGGTCTTCCGTACAAAGAATATGTGCATCATCCTGAACAAATCCGCGGACACGCATTATACCGTGCAAAGTTCCGCTTGGTTCGTTGCGTACGTCGTGGCCAAATTCAGCAAGGCGCATAGGCAAATCCTTGTAGCTTCTGGTCTTGCTCTTAAAAATCTCCAGCGCACCAGGGCAGTTCATTGGCTTTACGGCAAAAATACGCTTTTCGCTTTCCGTAATGAACATATTCCTCTGGTAATGCCCCCAGTGACCGCTCCTTTCCCAAAGAGTGCGTGGCATAATGGCAGGGGTGTTAACTTCTTCGTAACCGTCGCGGCGTTCCTTCTCGCGCATATAGTCCTGAAGGGTAACATACATCTTCCATCCGTTGGGGTGCCAGAAAATCTGACCGGGGTTTTCGGGATCAAGGTGGAACAAATCCATCTGAACGCCAAGCTTGCGGTGGTCGCGTTTATCCGCTTCCTCCATCATCTTAAGGTAGTCCTTCAAGTCGTTGGGTTTGTAGAAGCAGACAGCATAAACGCGGTTAAGCATGGGGCGTGTTGAATCTCCCCTCCAGTAAGCGCCAGCCATCTTTGTAAGCTTAAAGCTCTGTGCATTTATCTCTTTTGTATTTGCAACGTGAGGTCCGCGGCAAAGGTCAATGTAGCCGTCCTGCTCGTATGTGGTAATAAGTTCGCCTTCGGGGAGGTCGTTGATCAGCTCAATCTTGTAGGGCTGGTCTGCAAAAAGCTTAAGGGCCTCTTCCTTGCTTACTTCTTTGCGTACAAAATCGTGGTTGCCGGCAAGAATCTTGCGCATTTCCTTTTCCACTTCGCCAAAATCAGATTCTGTCATCTTGTGGTCGGCGGGAAAGTCAAAATCGTAGTAAAAACCGTTGTCTATTGCTGGACCTATAGCGATTTTTGTACCGGGGAATAATCTAAGGATTGCTTCTGCCATTACGTGTGCGCAACTGTGGCGTACCGTCTGAAGTTTTTCATCAACAGCCATGTCTTTTACCTTTTTCTTGTTTGATATATCAGCATAAGATAAACTTTTTTTTCTTTTATATCAAGTGTTCTATAGAAGATAATTTTTTTGAAGGTAAATTTTTGGACGGTATCTTATCCGCTCTACCATTCATTTTCTGGCTAACTCGACCGAAAGCCCCTTTGCGTCACCGCCCTTCCAGCCTTCCCTAACGGTCATTGCCTGCGGCAACTACGGGCTTCCACGGCGGCGTAGGCTTGGTTTGGCTGTCTTTCTACCGGCTATCCCATCTGCGGCCAATTTCAAGCTCGGTTCCGTCTATATTATTTGTATAGCGAATCATGTTTACACCCACCTGGTTTGGGTGACTATGGTTTATGTGCGTATACTCTATGGCAAGCATTTTGTCCGCATCGCTCGTGTTAGCCCCCATCCTTGGCATAAAGACCCGGGCTGTTTCCTCATTGTATTCCACCGACCAAGCATCAAAACCCCCGCTTCCACCAACAAAAGGACTAATTTCATATTCGCCAACACCGTTCGGGAAGTAAGAAAGCAAGAGACTTATCTTATTGTCAAGATCTTCATTTGCCGCATCAGCCCTGTTGCGCTCAGAAAACATGGACTTTATTCCAGCCGCGTCACCTCTGTTTATGCAGCGGATCAGCTGTTCAGATTTTTCCTGACTCCTTTCCTGGTCATTGTTCATTACATCCTTGTACTCGGAATCGCATGAAGTTAATCCAATGCCGGGCAAAGTAAGCGCCAGTAAAGCTGTAAAGGTAAAAACCATAAAGTTGCCAATTCTAATAGACATATTTTCCTCTCTTTATTAATAAATAAAATATTTTTTTTTAGGCAATAACCTATAGTAAATAAGACACCCAAAGCCGCAAAAAGTGTTACCGTAATTACCGCAATTCTCTATTTTTGCTAATATCTTCAAAAATAGCATTGCGTTTGCAGCCTTTTTTTCCGATTCTTATAATATGCCCCATTGCATTAATTTTTTTAGTTTTATTCACCGCAACCCCTTAAAAAGCATGGCCGCCTTTTTTGTAGCATTCTTTCTGTGCGCAGCGGGTAACACGTGTTCCGCCCAGGTAAGCCAAAAGCGCCAGGACTTCATAGACTACGCCCTTACCCTAAGGGGCATTCCCTACAAATACGCAGGATTTTCAAAGAACGGCCTTGACTGCAGCGGAATGGTGGCATATGCGGCAAAATACGGCATACGCGAAAACCTGCCAAGAAGTGCCAGCGGAATGTGGGACAAATGCAAGCACCTAAAAGAAGACGAACGCGAACCGGGAGACCTTATCTTTTTTGCCGTAAAGAATTCAGCGGGTGTCCTCCACATCTCGCACGTTGGAATCTACCTTGGAATGTACCGCGGAGAAGGTGCTCTAAACGGAAAGAGGCTCTTCCTTCATGCGGCAAGTGCCGGCCGTGAAACAGGAGTAATAATTTCCCCCATAGACGACAAATATTGGAGCAAACGCTTCTACGGCTACGGACGCTTCCTACCCAGCACCGGAGAATCCGAAATGGAAACAGATGCAAAAGCCGCAGCAGAAGCCGCAAGAGATGAACCTCCGCCAGAAGACAAAACAACCCCGGAAGACCTGGAAGCAGAAGACGCAGACCTCTCGGACGCAGAAAGAGCAGCCCGCCGCGTAAAAAAAGCAATCGAGCGCACAAGAAAAGCTGCGGGACTTATGGACAGGGAAAGCGACGGACAAGCTGTAAGAAGCAAATTTGAAGAAGAAAGCAGATAAAAAGACCAATCCTAAAGACAAAAAACTTTATTGGTAACAAAAACAAAAGGCAGTTGTTTAATAAGTATGAAAACATTAAAACGCATTTACACATTATTTTATTTATTGGTATTATTTGGATTTGCGTCATGCTCCGCCAACCTTTCGCTCAAAGCGCAGAACGACGGCAGCGTAAAAACTGACTTTACGGCAGACATGGGCGCATATTTATCCCAGGCTTTGGACGGAATCTCCGCAAACATGGGCGGCGGCAAAGACATAATCAACGCTGCATCCCTAAAAAAAGCATTCACCGGCTCAGACTTTACCGGTGTCTCCGCAGCGGTACCCAACAAGCAGACCGTAATCGTAAGCGGAACAATCGTCCCCCTAAAGCAGCAAAAAACCTTCAAGGGCGTAAAAACATCCTCCTTCGTAAAGTGCGAGGGCAACAAGCTTTCCCTAACGCTCTCACCCGCTTTGCTGCAGGGCTTCTACAACTCAATGGGGCAGGAAGACAGAACCTACCTTGACCTCTTCATGGCACCAATCTTCACCGGCGAAAAAATGACCCAGGCCGAATACAAGGAACTCGTTGCCTCAGTCTACGGCCAGGAACTTGCGGACGACATGCAAAAAGGCAAAATCACAATCACGCTTACAGTCCCCAACGCCAAAAGCATAAAAAATTCCGGTGCAAAAATAGGCCAGTCAAAAGCAAGCGCAAATTCCAAGCGCCTTACCTTTAGCATCCCCATGCTGGAATTCCTAACCCTCCAAACAGAAAAAACAGCCTTCATAAGCTGGTAGAATTTTAATCTCTTGGAGCGGGCTTGCTCGGTCTACTGTGCCTTCGGCAAAAACATTCATATCGGGCTTTCCGGGGCTTGCCCTCCGGCCGGCCCGCTCCGCGGTCTTGCTGCGCAACCCCTCCAATCCCAGCTATACTCCACCTGCCTAAGAATCTAGTAACCGCCAATTTTCCCTGCAAAAAAGAAATCATCTCCCCAAACATCAATAAAATTCTACACTCCGGAACAGATATGGCTAAAACGCTTCGAGCCAACAATTCTTGCGGTTCGGCAGATTTTATGGTAGCATACAGAACAAGTAGCTCAAATCTGGCAACCCGGACAAGCTGCATTGCGGTGCTAGGAAGGACAAAATGAATAGTATATTATTTTTTATAATTTTTATCCTATTATGGATTGGCCCAGTTATTGCTGGTGTTATTGTTGCAAAAAAGAAAAACCGTTCACCTCATTTGTTTTGGTTAGGTATTTGGCCGGGCGTAGGCTTGTGGGTTTTTATAATAATGTTATTCTTAAAACCTCTGGAAATATGTGAAAATTGCCAAAAGAAAATTCCTTCTGGTGCAAAGGTTTGTCCATATTGTACAAAGGAAACGTCTTTATCGTCAAAAACACAAGAAGAACTTGATTCACTTAAAAAAAAGCAGAATAAGAAAATATTAATTATTGTTCTTATTGTCATCGCAATATTTGCTGTTTTTGGTTCTGCTATATTTATTTGCGTTAT
>JAGACC010000280.1 GCA_017614295.1 Treponema sp. | reverse complement strand
GTTAATAATGTATCAATACAAAGTGGAACAGATATTACAAACACTATAGCACCCGTTTTTCCAGGTACTCAACATATTGCAAGTAATATTATTGCTACTGCGGCAATCTTGGTTATGTTCACGTTCTGCTTTCGCTTTGAATTGTCCGCTACCCATTCCGGTACGAACTTGAACTTTTTGAATGTCTTTACTGTTCCGTGCTCGTCTGCATGGAGCATTTTTTCCTTTGTTATGTACAAGCCGCGGTCTGAATGGTTAAGCCCTATGTAGTAGTCGCCTTCGTCCATGGTGCGGAGAAGGATGTTTGTTATGCGGTTTTCTGACACAACTTCAAATTCATTTTCGCTTGCCTTTAAGATATAGTCGTAGGGTGCCTTTCCGTCCTTGTCCAAGTATATTGCGCTTACGGTTCCGTCGTAGTCAAAGTTTCCGCCAAGAATATCCAGGCTTATGTCTCCGAATACGTCCACTTCTGAGTTTACCGCGGTAATGTATGTTACTGGTATGTATTTGTTTATTATGAATGCCTTTGTTGCCGGCTTTCCTATGTTTCCAACCTTGTCTATGGCTGCAACGGAAAATACGTAGAGACCGTTCCTTATGTTGTTGAATTCCTCATTAAGAACATCTGCCTCTCCCTTTAGGTAAAGCGGCGGAGCTTCCACGGAAAGAATTTTTTCCATGTTGTCTTCCATGAGCTTGTCTGATATTGCCTTTACCTCTTCCGGGGAAATTCTTAGCGGGTGTCCCGGGCTTGTGCATGCCTTTCTTGGAACAGGTGCAATGTATTTTAGGCTCCATGTATATCCTGCAACGTCGCTGTCTGTTTCCTGAGGCTTCCAGACCATTTTGAAGGTGTTGCTCTTTAGCATTCCGTTGCCGTCGTCTTCCAGCTCTTCAATGCTTGGTGCGAGCGGGGCAGTGGTGTCTCTTTTGTATGTTAGGGTCGTAGTCTTTGACCAGTTTTCCGCGTAGTCTGTCTGCTTTACCTTAAAGTACCAGGGACCGTCTTTTGTTGCGTAACCTTCTATCTGGGATTCCTGAGGTATGCGCATTAGTTTTTCCGGTGGCTCTGCATCCTTGTCGTCTGTAAAGATGTAGGAAAATCCCATTATACCGGAAGAGTCTTCCGTTACCTGGAATTCCGCTACGGCTTTTTCGTCTGTTCCACCCTTGTCTTCTTCAAAAGAAACTGGCTTTATTACCGGTGGAAGTATGGTTGAGTCCTTAAAGAGCATAAGGAGCTGCTTTGAATTTTTTGAAGCGCCGTTCTGTAGCCATACAAAAGAGAGGCTTTCTCCCTTTTTGGAAAGAACCGGCAGTGCTGTTGACTGGGTGCTGTCTACAATTATGTCCGGGTCATTCCACAGAGCCTTTGATTTTTTTGAATACAAGACACGGCTCATTGCATTCTGGGAGTCTGTCCATGTAAGGTAGAAGTTTCCTTCGTAGTTAAAGAGGAAGGGTCTTACCGCGTTACCGCTACGGCTTATGCGCATTGGCTCTTCTTTTGGTTCACCCCTTGAATTGAGCGTGCATACGTATACGGAAGAAAGGATTCCTCCAATGGAAGCTCTTTCCCATGCAAGGTAAATTGTTCCGTTGTTGTAGAAGAGGGAAGGGCGCTGGTTGTTAAAAGAAGTTGCGTTCTGCATGCCGCCTGTTATCATTACAGGTTCGCTCCACTTTTTTCCGCCGTCAGAGGTTGTACTTGCGAATATCTGGAATGAACTTCTTCCGCCTCCCGAATACTGGGCCTGGAATACCATCATGTCCGAGAAGCCTATGTTTACGATGTTTGGGGCAATCGGGTTGAACATGGTCTTTGTCTTAAAGTTAAAGTCGTCAAAGTCATCCCATTTTGTGCCTTTTTTTGTTTCCGAACAGCGTGAGTATACAAGGTTGAATTTTGACTTGTTTGCAAGGGTTGCAAATACTATGAAGTTTCCGTTTCCAAGGGCATGGATTCTTGCGCCGACCAGGGGTTCATCCTGCTCTTCAAGAGGGTATTCCGTAAAGGTCTTTCCGTAGTCTTCGGACATAAGGACTGTTATCTGGTTTATTCCGGAAACTACAGCCACAGCAATTCTTCCCTTTGAATTTTGTGCTGCTGAATATATCTGCGGTATTTCACCGGAGTAGCTGTATGGTCCTGCAAACCTGTCCCTTCTGCTCCAGTTCTGTCCGTCCCAGCTTGTGGTCATTGATATGTAGATTTCTTTTTTTGCCTTGTCAACGTCCTGCCAAAAGACTGCGGAGATTCCCCCGGATTTTGCGCTAGAAGAGAGAACTTCCGGGAAGCGGCAGTCTTTGTTTGCGTCTGTTGCAATCCTTGGTTTTTCCCAGTAAAAGTTTTGTGCCTTTGCCAAAGATGGAAAGAATGCCATCATCAGCGCAAGAAACGTGGCCTTCTTTATTTTCTTGTACATCAACTTCATTTTAGCATTCCTTCGATACGGTTTTTAAGTTTTTGTATTTTTGCGGAACGCAGGTTTTCGGGATTCTGCAATAGCTCCTGAAGGTTTGCGTTTGCCGCAACTACATTTCCGTTTTGCAGGAACCGTATTGCCTGCTGGTATTTTGCTTCGTCAGCCGCATTAAGCGTTACTGCCGCCTGTTGTCCTGTTCTAAGTGCAATTTCATCAAGTACAGCTGTTGCGGTTGCGTTTGTCCTGTCCAAGCTTAGTGCCTGGTTTGCAGCAGCCTTTATTTCTGCAAGCTTTTCCGGATCGCGTCCTGCTGAATCAAGTGCCTTTTGTGCTTCCTGTGCAATCTCTTCCGCAGCTTCCTTTGAAGATTCGTCGGTGGCTTTTTCCCTGAGTCCCCAGTTTATTTCTATGTTTGCAATAAAGTCAGAAAGTCCGGGGTAGGCCGGGTTTATTTCCTGAAGGTCCTTTAAATCTCCGTATCCCATTAGAGAAGTTGCGTCCTTTTTGGAATAGTCAATTTGCTTAAGTTCCTTTAGGTGGTTTGCATAGGTGTTGTTGAATGCCTTTGGGTCTAGAATCTTGTCCACCTTAAAGGCAAGAATCGTTGCTTCGTGGTTGTGGGGGTAGACAAGTTTTAGCTCTTCAAGCTTTTCTTTTGCCTTTCTTAGATGAGCCATTCCGTCTCTTTTTTTACCCTTGTTTATTTCGCTTGTGCCGAGCGTGTAATAGTTGTCGCAAAGTGAAAGAATCTGGGACATTTCCGGGTAGAGCGGATCTTCCGGGTTTAGAACACGTCCGTTCTTTATGGTGAGGGCTGTTGTAACAAGCTGGCGGAACCTTTCCAGTTCTTCGTCTGCTTGCAGAGGGGTGTCCATGAATGTTTC
>JAGACC010000279.1 GCA_017614295.1 Treponema sp. | reverse complement strand
TCAATTTACAGCTGCACACGGTTACGCTTTCTTTTCTCCGTCGGGAAAGGCAGACTTTATTCAGGCACAGTCCATGGCAGACAAAGCCATGTATGAAAATAAAATACTTAGCAAAAAAGGGAGATCTTAAAATGAAAAAATTATTCTTCGTAACAATTATTGCTCTTACGGCACTATTTGCATCCTGTGCAAAAAAATCGGCAAGCCAAATAGAAAACATGTTTGACTATTACGTAAAAAACCAGACGGAAGCAAAGGTTCAATTTACAGCTGCACACGGTTACGCTTTCTTTTCTCCGTCGGGAAAGGCAGACTTTATTCAGGCACAGTCCATGGCAGACAAAGCCATGTATGAAAATAAAATCCTTAGCAAAAAGGGGAGATCTTAAAATGAAAAAATTATTCTTCGTAACAATTATTGCTCTTACGGCACTATTTGTATCTTGTTCAAAAAAATCTGCGGCAAGTCAAAGAGAAGCGGCTGGTGCTGCATACGAAACGGCAGACAGGGCATTCTCCGGTAACGGCTACAACCCGGAAGCTCCTGCAAAAGCAGAAAACAGCAAGTCTTCTACACAACCTGTTAACCGCAAGATTATCTTTAAGGGTTCAATAAGCCTGGAAGTTGAATCTTTGGAACAGACCCAGTCAGCAGTGCAAAAATGGGTAAGAGACTTTGGCGGATACATTTCCGAATCATCCATGGGCGCAAGGAGTGCAAACTTTACCACAAGGATTCCTTCTTCCTCTTTTGACGTAGCAATGGAACAAGCCGGCAACTTTGGAAAAATCCTCCGCAAAAACATAGAAAGCACCGATGTTACGGATGAATTCTACGACCTGCAGACTAGGATAGAAACAAAGAAAGTCCTTGTTGAACGCCTGCAAAGCTACCTTAAAAATGCCAACTCTGTAAAAGACATGATGGAAATAGAAACAAGGGTCAACGAGGTTACCAGCGATCTTGAAAGCATGCAGGGTCAGATGAGCCGTCTTTCCGGAAAGGTTGACTTTGCCACGGTAACAATCTCTGCTGAACTGCCTATGGAGCGCATAGAAGAAGGTTTTGTGCTTCCTGATGCCGGAGAAAAAGCAAAGAACCTGTTTGGCGGACTTATTTACTTCCTTGTAAACCTCTTCTTTGTCCTGCTCTACATAATATTGTACGGAGCGCCAATCGTCCTTGTTATTGCACTAATCTACTGGGTCGGCTTCGGAAAAGTAGGAATCATCAGAAAGCTGTTCAGCAAACTGTCCAACAACAAGAACAAAGAAAGTGACGAAAAAGTATCTAGCAATAAAAAAAGCTAATCTTTACCAGTGGCGATTACTTGTAGGTTCTTACAATACGGAACCCAAAAAGACCCGCCTTTTCAAATGGATAATTACTGTTGCTTGAGTAGCAGGGTTCATAGCTGCTTCTTGAGCTTACGGTATAATCCACTGTGTCCACAAAGTCCAAGACAGAACCGCCCCTTCTTACGCGCGACTTGCCGGTAGAAGGTCCGTGGGGATCTGTCTGGGCTTCCTGGGTATAATTGCTGCTCCAGTCCCAGCACCATTCCCATGCACTACCGCTCATGTCGTAAATTCCAAGGGCATTTGCCTTCTTTTGGGCTGCTACCGGTGCAAATTTATGCTTCCAGTTTCCATTATGAACGGCAACTTCGTTCAGCTTGTCACTGCCGCTGTATTTTGTCTTACTGTTATTCACTCCGCCACGGGCCGCAAATTCCCATTCAGCTTCTGTTGGAAGTCTGTAGCCGTCTGTTGTAAAGTCGCAGGTTACGCTGTCCCACATGCTAACGTTTCCAATTACGCTCATGTAACTGGCAGCTTCCTGGTCGCCGTAGGTTGTACTTTCAATCTTTGTGTAGGGAACTTCACCCCATTTTGCAGGGTCGCTTTCTCCGTTAATCTTGTAGCAGGGAACCCTTCCTTCCAAGAGGCTAAGCTTGTTGCAAAAATAAATGGCATCGTACCAGCTTGCATCCTGAACAGGAGTGTCCTCTCCGTCTATAAATTCACCTGGTTTTCTTCCAATTACGTCCTTGTACAATTTATAGGTTACTTCCGTAGCTCCCATCTCAAAGTCGCTAACGGTAACCTGATGGACAGGCTTTTCGCTTCCGTTTTCTCCGTCATTACCCATCTGGAAAGTTCCACCGGTAACAGTTACCATTCTTTCCAGAGGAGCAAATTTCTTACGGTTGGCTTCAAAAATCTTCTGGTCGTGCTCGTGCTTTATGGAAACAACATCCTTTCCATATTCATCCCCTGAACGGCAGACCCTAAAGCTAATGCTGTCGGACTTTGCTTCCGGAACGGCATGGCTTCTTGCGCTTACAAAACCGTCCTTTCCGCGGCAGATGCGCTCTGTTCCGCTTTCAAAACCAGACGGATTTATCTGTTCACCGGCAGAATAAAGACCGTTAAAGTCGTAGCACCATTCCGCAATTCCGTTGTTGATGTTGTCAAAGCGCTCGGCATCGGAAGCCACAAGTTCCTTTTCCTGCCTTGCAACATATTCCCATTCAGCTTCTGTTGGCAGCCTGAATCCGTTTGCGGAAAAATCGCAGGCAACATTGTTTCCGTCCACTTTGTAGCAGGGCTTATAACCGGCCTTTTTGCTAAGCCTGTTGCAGAATTCAATTGCATCAAACCAGGAAACGTTCACAAGAGGATCTTCCTGCAAGGGGTTTTCCTTAACCTTCATAATCTTATTGTAAAGCTCTACAGATATTTCGTTTTTGCTCATCTCAAAGCCGCTAAGAATTACGGTATGGACAGGAGCCTCGTTTTCTTCGCCGGAATCATTACCCATATACAGGACACCGCCTGGCACGCTAACCATAAAAAGATGGATTCCCTGTTCATCCAGAGACTTTTTTGCACATGAACTAAAACAGGCAAATATTCCCGCGCACACAGCAAATATAATTGCAAACCTAAATTTATTCATCAATTTCCTCTCAACCAGAAATATCATATCAAGATATTATATTATTTGCACAATCTGAACAAGTTGTATTTTTTTGTAAAAAATGCATATTATATTGGTATGCAAAAAATGATGACTATCCTTTACCCTGTAAAAACAGGTCTTTACGTAAACCTCACAAACCGCTGTCCCTGCGCTTGTACTTTTTGCATAAGAAAAAATGACGACAAGGTTTACGATGAACCGGATTCCCTTTGGCTTGAGCATGAGCCTTCTTTTGAAGAAATAAAAAATGCTTTTGCCAAAGAGGATATGAAGCGCTACACGGAAGTTGTATTCTGCGGGTTTGGAGAACCGACGGAAGCCTTGGAAACGCTTTTGCAGACCGCACGCTTTGTAAAGGAAACTTACGGCATGCCAACCCGCCTAAACACCAATGGCCTTGGTTCCCTTGTAAACAAAAAAGACATTACCCCTCTTTTTAAAGGCTTGTTCGATGCAGTCTCAATCAGCCTGAACTCCAGCAGCGAAGAAATTTACCTTGAGCGCGTCAGACCAGTCTTTAAGGAAAAGGCTTACCCGGCAATGCTGGACTTTGCAAAGGAATGTAAAAAATATGTTCCAGACGTTACCATGACAACCGTCCACACCACTATTTCCGAACAGGATGAAAAGCAGTGTGCCCTTCTCTGCAAGGAATTGGGTGTAAACTACAGAATCAGGGAATTTGTTCCGCCGGCAAAATAAGATGAAAAGCCAGCTTACAACCCTTTGTTATATAGAAGAAAACGACAGCTACCTTATGCTGCACCGCACCGTTAAAGCTAATGACGAAAACCATGACAAGTGGATAGGAGTTGGCGGCCATTTTGAAGGTACGGAATCACCGGAAGAATGCCTCTTGCGCGAAGTAAAAGAAGAAACAGGCCTTACGCTAAATGAATGGAGCTTCCGCGGAATCGTTACCTTTGTTTCTGATGACCATCCCGCTGAATACATGCACCTTTTTACAAGTTCAGATTTTACCGGAAAGATTTGCGCCTGCGACGAAGGGGAACTTGAATGGGTGCAAAAAGCAAAAATTCCTTCGCTGAACCTTTGGGAAGGGGATAAAATCTTTTTAAAGCTGTTGGCAGAAGGAGCACCGTTTTTTTCGCTAAAACTGGTCTACAAAAACGGCCAGCTTATTAGAAGAATTCTTGACGGAAAAGAAATTTGTTGCTAAAAAACACGGTAAGCATAAAAAAGCACGGCAGGCACTGGAGGGGCGGCGCAGCCGTTGCGGAGCAATGAAGGCGAAAGCCGGAAACCGCAACGAAGTTTCAAGCGACCCCGCAAGCGCCACACACTATAAACAGCTGGCAGCAGAAAAATACAGAGTCCTAAAAGGAAGTGCCGCATAAAAAGAATTATTCCCCGAAAGTTGAATGTCTAAAATCAAGAATCTTCCGGGGATTTTTTTTATTTCTTTAGCAATGCTGCAAAAGGATTGTATGTTTCGCCATCGTCACTCTTCTGCTTGGAGAGGTATTCATAGGCATTGTCCTGCTCTTCGTTGCTAACTACAGGTGTCAAAGAAATTCTCTTTTCTTCCACATCCACCTTTTCTACGATAACAGGCAACTTGTCACCGCTCTTGTAAACCTTGCGGAGATTGGTATTGCGCTCAACCGGCAGCTTTGAAATATGAACAAGACCGTCAATTCCTGGTGCTACCTTTACAAAAAGACCAAAGTCTGCAACGCGGCTAACTTCTCCGTCAATCTTTGTGCCAGCCGGGAACTGCTTGTCCAAACCGTCCCACGGATCTGCTTCCAGTTCCTTTGTGCTAAGAGACACTTTTTCGTGAGCCCAGTCAGCCTTTATAATCTTTGCGGTAACTTCCTGGCCAACCTTAAGCTTGTCGTGAATGTCGTTTACGCGCTCACGGCTAACTTCGCTAATTGGAAGCAATGCCTGGAAGCCGTTAACATCAATAAATGCACCGTAGCTTTCCAAAGACTTTACTGTACCGGTAACAGTCATGCCAACCTTAAGTTCAGAAGCAAGTTTGTTCAGCTGCTCATTGGCTTCCTGCTCAAGAATCATGCGGTTAGAAACCACAACGTTCTTTCCGTCGTTCTTGTATTCCTGAATCTTGAATGTAAGATGCTGACCAACATATTCCGCCGGCTCTTTGCGAGTGCGGTAACCCATCTGCGAATAAGGGCAGAAAGCGCGGGTTGAACCAATCATTACCTCAAAGCCGCCCTTTATTTCTTTGGTAACGTGTCCTTCTACCGGAATTGAATTCTTATAGGCATTTTCAAGAACTTCTTTTCCTGCATCCCTACCGCTAAGCTTTGTTGTAAAATGAAGCTCTTCGTTCTTTCCGTTAAGGAAGTACACCTTTATTGAATCACCCTCTTTTACAGAGCAATTTCCGTTTTCATCTGTAAGCTCGGCCTTGTTAAGTATACCTTCGCTCTTAAGACCAAGGTCAAGAAAAATTGTGTCGTCAGTAACAGCAACAACTTTTGTCTCTATCTGCTGACCAACTTCGTATAATGGTTTCATTCACCACTCCCAAAATAATTTTTTTATAATACTAATGTTTTTTT
>JAGACC010000278.1 GCA_017614295.1 Treponema sp. | reverse complement strand
GGCGGTACCCTGGACAAGCTTGAATCCGTACAGGGCTACAACGTAAACCTTAGCGCAGAGGAATTTGAGCGACTCATAGCAAAGACCGGCTTTGCAATGACAGGCCAGACCCAGAAGATTGCACCCGCAGACCGCAAAATGTATGCCCTTAGGGACGTTACAGGCACGGTAGAAAGCATTCCCCTTATCACAAGCTCCATCCTTTCCAAAAAAGCCGCGGAAGGAAGCGATGCACTTGTCTTTGACGTAAAATACGGACTTGGGGCATTCATGAAAAGCGAAGAAAACGCAGAACAGCTTGCAACATTCCTTGTAAAAACATCCCAGGCTATGGGAAAGCAGGCATGCGCACTTCTTACAAACATGGACAGCCCCCTCGGAAACAAGGTAGGAAACTATCTGGAAATAGAAGAAACGCTTGAATGCCTTCAGGGAAAAGGACCGGAAGACGTAATGGAACTTACATACGCTCTTGGTGCCCGCATGGCAATATTCGGAAAGAAAGCAAGCACTGTGGAAGAAGGAATAGAGCTTTGCAAAAAAGCAGTTGAATCTGGAGCAGCCCTAAAGAAATTCCTTGAAAACATAAAGGATCAGGGTGGCGACCCGGACAAGCTTTTGCAGGAACAGGGAAAACGCCGCTCAAAATTCCACATGGAACTAAAGGCAGAAGAAAGCGGATACCTTTCAATAGATGCATACAAAATAGGAATTGCCTGCATAAACCTGGGTGTTGGAAGAAACAAGACAACAGACAGCGTAGACGCAGATTCCGGACTTATATTCGCAAAAAAGCAGGGCGACCTTGTTAAAAAGGGAGAAAAAATCATTGATGTCTACGCAAAGGATGCCGGCGCATTAGTAACAGGCACAGCTGCAGTAGCAAAGGCACTCTCCTATTCAGACCAAAAACCTGCAGAAAAAAAATTAATACTCAAGGAAATAAAATAGTGTCCGTCTGGAATAAAAAAGTTATCTCAAAAGATGAACTGGATGCATTCCGTTCAAAATATGGTCTTGACTCTTTAAGCGCAAGCATCATGCTTAGGCGTGGAATTACCCAGGGAAAAGACATCCTCTATTTTATGGAAGATGACCTGCGTTTCCAGCACAGCCCCTTCTCCTTTAACAGCATGGAAGATGCAGTTGACCGCATATTGGATGCCCAGGAGGAAAAAGAAAAAGTCCTTATTTTTGGAGACAGAGACGTAGACGGAGTAAGCGCAACCACTGTTTTGTACGAATGCCTAAGCGGCATGGGAATAGACGTACAGTACAGGCTTCCACAAGGAAACGATGCCTATGGTCTTAGCACGGAAGCAGTGGATGACTTTGCGGGGCAAGGCGGAACTCTAATAATAACTGTTGACTGCGGAATCTCAAACATTACGGAAATTCAGCATGCACAGGAAGTTGGAATAGACGTAATTGTTACGGACCACCACAATCCTCCGGAGACACTGCCCCCTTCAACAATAATACTGGACCCAAAACTGCCGGATTCAGGATACCCCTTTCAGGACATTTCCGGATGTGCGGTAGTTTACAAGCTTGTATCTGCCCTGCGTTTTGCAAAGAGTGAATGGTACAAACAGGATGTGTGCCTGCTTGACGCAAGGGAAGAAGATTCACTTGTCCGCATTGAATGCATCAAAATACGCAACATGGTTCCCTGCGCGGCAAAGCTAAGCATTCTTGCAGGAAGCGGAGAAAGCATAACAAGTACGAGACTGCCCTCATACCTTAGCGGACAGGCAATCCTTGTGTGGGACGCTGCAACGGTGCGATCTCTCCTAAAGCAAGCGTTCGGTTCTTCCGCAGAATTCAACCTGGTGGACATAAGGGAGCACTGCGCAAAATACTTCCCAAGCGTAGCAAACCTACCGCTGGGTAAAATAAAAACCATGAGCAAGATTGCAAAATACGGCAATCATGAACCTACGGAAATTGGCGGCTTCTACAACATATTCGTAACATACACGCAGACGGATTTTAGAAAAAAGTTCCCCGGATGCGCTCAGACAGAAGAAAGGGACATGCAGTTGGTAGCACTTGCGGCCTTGGCAGACATAATGCCCATGAAAAACGAAAACCGTCTTTTTGAAAACAATGCAATTGCTGCAATAAACGCAGGACGTGTTCGCCCAGGACTCATAGACCTTATGGCACGCCTTAACATGCTTGGCAGAAGGGTAAACGCAACGGACCTAAGCTGGGTTGTAGTTTCACATCTTAACGCGGCAGGAAGGCTTGGCCACCCGGAACTTGCGGCAGAATTATTTCTTAGCAAGGACGAAAAGCAGAGAGACTCGGTGGCACAAAAAATAATGGAGCTTAACAACCAGAGAAAGCAGCTTTCCCAAGACGCATGGTCTTACGCAGGCATTCAGGCAAAAGCTTCCATTCCATCCCACAACGGAAAACTTTGCGTAGTAATTGACGAAAGGCTTAACAGGGGCGTAAACGGAATTCTTGCAGGAAGGCTTGTTGCAACTTACAACATTCCCGCAATAGCAGTTACCTTTGTGGAAAAAAACGCCATCGGTTCAATGAGGAGCTGCAGGGGTGTGGACGTTACCAAATTCCTTGCAAAGATGGGAGACATATTCATAAACTACGGAGGACATTCCGCTGCGGGAGGATTCAGCTTTGAGAGAAGTAAGCTTCCTGTTTTTGAAGAGAGGCTCAAGGAACTGTCCGCCACACTTGAACTTTCAGAATCCAAAACCGATACATTTAATGTGGATGCGGAAATTCCACCTTCATTCCTTACACCGGACCTTCTTAAGATTTCCGACAGGTTTGAACCCTTTGGAGAAGAAAACGGAGAGCTTCTTTTTCTTGCAAGGGGACTTCCCGTTCTTGACGGAATCATAATGGGGAAAGGAGAAAAGCAGCACCTTAAGATTACCGTAGGAAACGGAAGCTTTAAGTGGCCAGCGCTATTCTGGAACGAAGCTGAACGGCTGCACCGGGACTTTGAAATAGGAGACACCGTTGACATTTTGTTCAACGTGCAAAGGAATTGGTTCAACGGAGCGGAAACTCCCCAGCTGATTCTTCATGACATAAAGAAAAGTATTTGTTAAAATAAAACTATTATAGGAGACAAATTTTATGAAACGATTTAAGAAAATTCTTGCTGCAGCAGTCTTTGCGGCGGCGGCACTACTCCCCACTTTTGCAAGGGAAGCAAGCTTTACAGGAGACGACTACGAAATCAGACTTTTCTATAACGATACCGCTGTTCCGGGAGACGCTGTTTTTGTAAGGATGAAATTCATTCAGAACGGAAAAATGACAAAAGCAGACAAGGCACGCTTTAACGCAACAACTGCCGTTCTGGAGCTCTACAACGATGAAAAGAGACTGGACAAAGCCGCATTCTACGACCTGGAAAAAGACAGCGACAAGACAACACGCACAATGCTTGCTGGCATAGGACTTTCTTCCTGGTGGAAAAGCGATGCAAACTACCACCTTACGGTAAAATACAACCTTTACGGTGAACAGCCGCTGGAATTTGACCTTCCCTTTGGACTTAACAACAAGGTCTTTGAATCTTTTACCATTGAGGCTACCCAGGGCATGACAAACATCCAGTCCGACAAGTCAGCGGAAAAGATGAAGCAGATTGAGCGCCTTAACAAGGTTCTCTATGCGGTAAACCCAGAGGGAGTCCACCAGACAACCCCATTCGTACAGCCAACAACGGTTACAAGACGCACATCCATCTGCTTTGAACGCAGAATTTACAAATACACCAACGGAAAGGAAGTCTACAGCGCACACTACGGAACTGACTACGGAACTGGTACTGGTGCAAAGATAACATCATGCGCAGACGGAAAG
>JAGACC010000277.1 GCA_017614295.1 Treponema sp. | reverse complement strand
TGCCTCCTTGCAATTTTTATCACGCAGTTTTCTTGCAAAAACCGCAGTGTTTTACCGCAAAGAAATGACGCCCCCCTCCTTGGTACTACTTATAAAAGAGTAGACCCTGGAAAGCCCTTGGCATAAAAAAATACAGCCTATTTTTTTTAGAAAAAAAGTGACACTTTGCTTTTATACGCGTGTCTTATATTTTAGCAAAGGAGATTCCCATGATAAAAATTGTTATTGAAAAGATTTTCCAGATTGCAATCCTGATCTGTGCCGCACTTTTATTAGACTGCACATCTTCCGCCCACAAGTTAGAAGAAGAATGTCCAGAAGTTCAAAAAGTGGCTTCCTGCACCACAATGGCCCAAGGCTATTATCTCCAGGAATCAAACTAAAGCGCCTGTGCCTACTGTGCCCAAATAATAAAACTGTCCACGTATTGAAAACTTGGCCAAACAGTTGTATTCTATTGAATATGGAAAATTCAACAGAACAAAAAGAAAGTCCGGCTGGCACTTCCCCGGCAAAAAAACAGGGACGATCGCTAGCGGCAAAGGGCCTTTCACTTTCATTCCTTACGCTTGCTTCAAGACTTCTTGGCTTGGTAAGGGAAATGACAAAGGCAAAGTTTCTTGGAACGTCAACATTCAGCGACGCATTCGTAATAGCTTTTCAGGTTCCAAATTTTTTCCGCAGGCTGTTTGCAGAAAATTCGGTATCGGTCGCTTTTATTCCCACCTTCAAGTCAAGGCTGGAAGATTCATCTACGGAAGAAGGCAAAAGGGAAACCCAGGAATTCATAAATTCAACATTTACCCTGGTAACATTTTTTACGGTTGTCTTTGTAACGCTTGGAATGATTTTTACTCCGCTCATCCTTAAGATTTTTTTTGGAAAGGAATCGATGGATGCACTTACGGAAGCAACAATTCTTACAAGGATAATGTTCCCCTACCTGGTGGTAATTTCCATAGCCGCACTCCTTCAGGGAATACTCAACGCGCTAAAGATTTTTTCACCGTCAGGTTTTACCCCTATACTTTTTAATGCGATCGTAATTGCATTCACATACATTCTTTCCTACTTTAAGCTAACGGAAAACCCAGCCCGCGCAATGTCCATCGGTGTAATAACAGGCGGATGCGTACAGGCAATTTTCCAGCTGCCATTTGTACTTCGCAATAACTGGAAGCTAAGCTTTACCTCTTTAAAGAAGGCATTCAAAAACCCCTACACAAAAACCGTTATCCGACTTATTGGACCTACAATAATCGGAATGGCCGCATACCAGATAAACGACATTGTTTCTTCTTCGCTTGCAACCAGGGCAGGAACAGGTGTTTGCTCAAGCCTCCAGTATTCTCTAAGGCTCCAGGAACTCATACTTGGCATTTGCGCAGTAACAATAGGAACTGTTATTCTTCCAGACCTTACGGGCTTTGCAAAAAAATGCGAATGGGATTCATTCTCCAAGCTTTTAAAGCAGTCCGTAAACATAATGACCCTTATCTCCATTCCAATAACATTCTATTCGCTCATAATGGCAAAGAACCTGATTACGCTCGTATTTGCAACAGGACGGTTCAACGAAGATTCCATCCTTATGACGCAAAAAGTTTTCTGCTGCCACATACTTGGCCTTACTTTCATTGCTGTAAACAGAATCGTTTCCCCGGCTTTCTATGCACAGGGAGATACAAAAAGTCCAACCATTGCAGGCCTCATAAACTTTGCTGTGAACATTTCGCTGGCACTTGTTTTGGTAAGGCAGATGAGCGGTTCCGGAATTGCGCTGGCACTTTCTATTGCAAGTCTTGTTAACACCGCATTCCTCTTTTACTTTTTAAAGTTCAAGAAGAACATAAACATCGCAAGCGTACTCGGAAGCACTTTTTTATATGCGCTAAAGGTTACACTATTTTCTGCAATAGCAGCCCTTCCAATTTATTTCTTGCGCGGAAAGATAGAGCTTTTGTTTGCAGGACACAACCGTCTTGTTTCGCAAGGAATACCTGTTGCAATTACGGCTTGCATCTTTGGGGGAATAGGGCTTTTGCTTTTGCTTATTACCAAAGACCCAATCGTTGGAATAGTTGTTAAAAAATTTAGGCGGAAATAATTTCTTGCGGCAGTTGCTTTTATAAGCAGATATTTTTGTGCTGCCAAAAGTGCCTTGTGTGTGGCGCTTCCGGGGTTCCGGCCGTCTGGCCTTCATTGCTTTGCAATCCGCTTCGCGGACCCCTCCAGTGCCTGCCGCGCTTTATTATGCTGCAAAAAGCATGGAAGTACAAAAAATAAATTTGTCCAAAGTGAGGATGTGTTTTATGACAAATGATATTCTAAAAAATTACGAAGACATAATAAAGAATGCCAACCTTGATTCAATCTACAAGGCAAGACGGGAAAAAGTTTATGCCTACATGGAGCAACACAACATTGCGGCTACAGTCTACGAAGACAACGAAAACCACAGAACACCCGCTGTCCGCTACCTTACAGGCCACCCGTCAGACGCGATACTCATCCTTACCGCAGACAAAAAATCCCACCTTGTTCCATGGGACGAAAACCTTGCAGCCCTCCGCGCACATTCAGACTTTGTAACACCTCTTACGGAATACAAGCGGGTCAATACGGATGCAGTAAAAGGAGAGCTTAATAAATTCTACGCAAGCAAAAAAGATGCCTTGGCAAAAGGACTTACGGTTGCACTCCAAGCAGAAACAACATATCTTTCCTTTAAGAAATTTGAAGAAGCCCTTAGCGGAGACACTTGGCATGTTGAATGTACGGAAGACGGAGTCCACAGGTTTACAAAGGAACTCAGGGCCGTTAAAGATGAATACGAAATTGCCTGTACCGTAAAAGCATGTGC
>JAGACC010000276.1 GCA_017614295.1 Treponema sp. | reverse complement strand
GCTGAACTAAGGTTTTTGTCTCCGGAAAGATGTGCAAGAACAACAAGCTCTATCTGGGAATAGTCTGCCGAAATTAGCATTGTTCCCTTTTCTGCGGTAAAAGCCGAGCGGATTTTTCTTCCAGCCTCTTCGCGCACCGGTATGTTCTGAAGGTTTGGGTCGCGGCTAGAAAGTCTTCCGGTTGCGGTTCCTGTTTGCATAAAGGATGTGTGTATGCGGCCGTTTTTGTCTGCCAACAGCGGAAGCGTTTCTACATAAGTGTTCTGCAATTTTACCGACTTTCTAAAGTCCAGGATTGCGTTTGGAAGAGGATCGTCTGTACGCTCTGCAAGTTCCTCCAAGACGGCGGTGTCTGTGCTGTAGCCTGTCTTTGTCTTTTTGCCAGGAACAAGCCCCCGCTCCGTGAACAAAACTTCCTGCAGCTGCTTTGTGCTTGCTATGTTGAATTCATGCCCTGCTTCTGAATATATGAGCGACTTCTTTTCTTCTATAATCTTGGAAAGCTCCACGTTGTAGTCCGAAAGAATTTTTTTGTCCAAGTGGATTCCCCGGTTTTCCATGGATGAAAGGATTGGTAAAAGCGGCATTTCCGTCTTAAAGAATATGTCATTAAGACCTTCTTCATCTATCTGCTTCTTTAGGATTTTCCACAGCTGAAGGGTAAAGTCTGCATCTTCTGCACCATAGGGGTATGCCTTTTCCAGAGGAACATCGGCAAAGCTCTGACCCTTTTGAACTATGTCCTTAAATTCAATTCCGCAAAGACCAAGCTTTGTTTCTGCAAGGTATTCAAGACCGTATGGGGATTTTCCCAAAGCATCCGGATCAAGAAGCCAGGCAGCAACCATAGTGTCCGCTATTTTGCAGCAAGGCTTTTGTGCCAGCTCCAATCCAGCTGTATAAAGAACTTCAAGGTCAAACTTTCCGTTGTGCATTACAAGGGTTACGCTGTCGTCTTTTAAGATGCGCTCCAGTTGGGAAAGACATTCTTCCTTTGCAACTGTTTCTTCTGCAAACATTCCTCCCGGAAGCATAACAGGAATGTAAACGGCTTCACCTTCCCTTACGCAAAGACTAAAACCAACAAGACCTGACGCATGGGTGTCCAGACCATCGGTTTCCGTATCAAATGCAATCTCAAGAGAAGGATTGTTATTTTTATCCAGGGCTGAATCAAGGTATTTTTTTAGCTCATCCGCGCTTGTTATTGGACGGTAATTTCCCTCGTTCTTTCGGATTGGAAGGGGTGCAAGCGGTTCTATTGCAGAACCTAGTTCTTTGGCAGAACCTAGTTCTTTGGCAGAACCGTTAGCAGATTCTTTTGCAGAAACGCTTTCTGACACATTTGTTGAATCGGCATTTCCTTCTTTTAAGAAAGCACGGGAAACAGCTTCTGCCCCAAGCTCTGCCAAAGCCTTTCCAGCCGCAGCGTAATCCAGGTTGGCGGTAGAAAAAGATTCAAAATCAATGTTGATTGGAACATCGCTTCTTAGCGAAATAAGCTTCTTGGAAAAAAATGCGTTTTCCCTGTCGTCACGGATCTTCTGTCCAAGAGCACCCTTAATCTCGTCCGCATGCTCATAGATTCCGTCAAGTGAACCGTACTGCATCAAAAGCTTTACCGCAGTCTTATCCCCAACGCCCTTAACTCCGGGAACATTGTCCGCAGCATCACCTGTTAGCGAAAGGTAGTCCAAAATCATTTCCGGAGGAATTCCCCACTTGGCCTTAACCTCTTCTATTCCGTCCGTCTCCCAACCGCCGTTAGCCTTGTCTGGCTGCATCTCCTTGCATGTTTCCGTAACAAGCTGAAGCAAATCCTTGTCTCCGCTAAGAATGCGAAGCTGCCTGCCCTCTTTTGCACACTTTGCCGCAACGGTCGCAATAATATCGTCTGCCTCAAAACCGTCGCAGTACAAAACAGGAATTCCCAAAGCCTTAAGGACTCCCTCTATCCAGGGAACCTGAGCGTGAAGGTCATCGGGGGTCTTCTGACGGGTAGCCTTGTATTCAGCAAAAAGCTCGTGGCGGAAAGTCTTTGTACGGCTGTCAAAAGCGGCCGCAATGTAAGCAGGCTTGTATTTTGCCAAAAGAGCCTTTAGGTTGCGGAAAAAAATTACAACCGCACTAATGTTCTCCTTCTTCTGATTTGTAAGCGGGTGACTAAAAAGCGCATAGTAGGCCCTGTAGATAAGTCCGTATGAATCCAAAATGTAAACGGCATTCTCCGCCGCAGAAATATTCTTGTCCATGACCACATAGTATCATGTTTTGGATTAATAGTTAAGGAGATAAAACAAATAGTTTATACTCCTGCCCACTCTTCTGGAGAAAGCGTTACTTTGGGGCATCCATCACACCTCGGTAAAAACTCTCCTTGCTTTAGATAAATGGTGAGCACTTTTCCGTCATAAGCAAAATCAGAAAAACTTTCTACAAGATTGCAGATATTCACATCCTCATAATAAACTCCATTTTTAAGGTGAGAAAATATAGAATTATAACATTTTTCCAAATCAATATTAGGAAGATCTGTGATTTTTAGCATGCACTTTTTTTGTTTATCATAGCAAAATGCCTTTTTAACGTTGTTTCCATGCGCTCCTCCCTCAAAATAATAGCAATCTAAAACTGCATTTATGTAAGAGCCAGAGATACTTATTTCTTCAACACCAATATCGCCAGTCATTTTATACTCTTTTCCAAGTCTAAAAACAAAATCTGATGATTCAAATTGCTCGCATAGATCATACACATTAGGCTTCGCACTCTGAAAATAATTCAACTCCTGCAAAATATAGGTTATTATTTCTTTGTTTATTTTTTCATGCACACAAAAAACAGGATATTCTGCGGAAAATTCATAGTATTCATTATTGTTATGAGTTTTAACAATTACATAATTGTCATCTTCGGACTTCTGTGAATCCATCAAAAATGAATCTGCAGAACACTCCGTTCTGTTTTTTCCATGACAATGGATGACTATGCCAAAAAGCATAAATACAACAAAAATAACAACAGCTATAAAATTGGAATGCAAATTTGAAAATCTCATGTCGTCCTCCCAAACCAGGTACTAGCAACAGATACGCATCACGAAAGGCGAATAAAACAAATGTCTATCAGGCACAAAGTATTCCAAGATTGAACACCTTGCGAAAAAGAAACTGTATAAGCGGAGCATAATCATATTCTTTTATTTTTGATATTGCTTCCAAAAATTCCTGTTTTTCCTTATTCAAGATTATGACAGGCGAATAGCCCTTAAAAAGAAGCAATATATTAAGAAGCAAAACAATTTTACGCATGTCAAATTTTTCTTCCGGCGCCTCTGACACAAGCATTCCAAATACAACAGCACACCAAACAAAGTTGTTTGACAAATACATTTTAGCTTCATTGGAAAACTCAAACATAATCGGCACAAATGATTTT
>JAGACC010000275.1 GCA_017614295.1 Treponema sp. | reverse complement strand
TGCAAAAGTCCATAGAAAATGCAAAGAATGCCCTGGCAATGAATCTGTCTGTAGAACAGGTTTCGCAAATTACTGGACTTTCTGTGGAGCAAGTCTTAAAGCTACAAGCTGAAAGCCCCAAGAGGTAACAAACATGTTCTGTGCCAAGTATGACTATAAAATGAACCTCGGAAGCAAAGAGCAAATTGCAGAAGCAACGGGCTTAACAGTAGAAAAAATAAACGAACTGTCCAAAGACCCTTCCGTTTTTCCTTGAATTTCAAAGGAAAGCATTTTATAATATTCATAACCTATGAACGAAGTTTTGTCACAAATAGAAAAAACCGGCATCGTACCTGTTGTCGTACTAAAAAACGCAAAAGATGCAGCCCCCTTGGCCCAATCACTCTTGGAAGGAGGCTTGCCCTGTGCGGAAATCACATTCAGAACAGATGCCGCGCTTGAATCAATAAAAACAATCGCCGCAAAATTCCCCCAAATACTTCTGGGAGCAGGAACAGTTCTCTCTGCAGAACAGGCAGACCGCGCAATGGACTCAGGCGCAAAATTCATAGTAACCCCCGGACTAAACCCAAAAGTTGTAGAGCACTGCATCAAAAAAGGCTACACAGTTTGCCCGGGCATAATGACCCCTAGCGAACTGGAGCTGGCACTCAGCTTTGGTCTTGATACGGTAAAATTCTTCCCGGCAGAAAACGCAGGTGGCCTAAAGATGATAAAGGCAATAAGCGCTCCCTATCAGTCAGTAAAGTTCATGCCCACCGGAGGAATAAACGCAACAAACGTCCGCGAATACCTTGCCAGCGACAAAATCCTTGCTTGCGGCGGCTCATGGATGGTAAAAGGCGACCTTATCTCAGAAGGAAATTTCAGCGAAATTTTAAGGCTAACAAAAGAAGCCTCCCTTATTGCAAAAGAATTCCGCAGTTAAACGGCCCTTGCCCAAGAAAACTGCCCTTTTAGGAGTGTTAAAATGAAAGTCGTTACGTTCGGCGAACTTATGCTCAGGCTTGAACCACCGGGATACTTCCGCTTTGTTCAGACGGAAAACCTAACCGCAACATTCGGCGGTGCAGAAGCAAACGTTGCCATTTCCCTTGCAAACTTCGGAGTGGACTCTTACTACGTAACAAAACTCCCCGACCACGAAATTGGACAGGCAGCGGTAAATTCCCTCCGCAGATTCGGAGTAAACACCCAGTACATAGTCAGGGGTGGCCCAAGAGTCGGCATCTACTACAACGAAAGGGGTGCGTCACAGCGCGGATCAAAATGCATCTACGACAGGGCAGGCTCATCCATTCAGCTTTCAAAGCCGGAAGACTTTGACTGGAAGCAGATAATGCAGGGTTGCAAGGCCTTCCACATAACGGGAATCACACCGGCACTCGGACCAAACCTTGTTAAATCATGCATACAGGCAGCAGAAGAAGCACACAAAGCAGGAGCCATAGTAAGCCTTGACCTTAACTACCGCGCAAAGCTCTGGAGCCGCGAAGAAGCAAACAAAGCCATGACGGAACTCTGCAAGCACGTGGACATCTGCGTAGCAAACGAAGACGATGCGGCAGACGTTTTTGGCATAAAGGCAGAAAACACGGACACAACAAAAGGTGAACTTTCTACGGAAGGCTACAAATCCGTGGCAAGGCAGCTCATGGAAAGATTCTCCTTCAAAAAAGTTGCCATCACCCTGCGCACTTCCATAAACGCAAACCGCAACGACTGGCAGGCCCTCCTCTACGACGGAAAAGACTTCTTCTTCTCAAAAAAATACGAAGTCTGGATTGTAGACAGAGTTGGTGGCGGAGACTCCTTTACCGCAGGCCTAATCTACTCCCTGCTAAGCGGCAAAACAAGTCAGGAAGCGGTCGAATTTGCAGTAGCAGCGTCATGCCTAAAGCACACAATCGAGGGCGACTTTAACATGGTAAGCGTTGCGGAAGTAGAAAAACTAGCATCGGGCAACGCAAGCGGACGAATCCAGCGCTAGAAAAAGCTTTTTCCAAATTTAGTTCGCAGCCATGAATGCAATAGTAAGCGCATCCTTAGAGATGTTCTCCACCAGTGCATACTCATTAGGCTGGTGGCAAGTCTCATCCAGCGTTGACCATACAACTGCATCAAAGCCAAGGTTACGCAAACCGGCAGCCACAGTTCCTCCGCCAATTCCTACCGTTTTTGCATCTATATTGTGAACAGCTTTTATGGCAGCGGCAAGTTCCTTAACAACAGGAGCGTCTTTTGGTGTAGCCTTGCTTTCTTCCGCCTGAACCTCAGACACTTCTATCTTTACGCCATACTTCTGCTCAACAGCTTCAACATGCTTTTTAATCTCTGCCCTAACCTCGCTAAGCGGATAGTCCGGGTTAATCCTGCAGTCAGCATAAAGAACGTCATCACCGGGAATCATGTTCACTCCTTCAACATTCTGCAGCTTCATTGTAGGCTGGAATGTAGAAGTAGGCGGGTCAAAGAGTTCGTTGCGTCCGTTAAAGGTCTGCTCCATAGAATTTATGCGCAGGGCAAGATCCGCAGCTGCAAGACAGGCGTTTCTTCCAAGGTCTGGCCTTGAACCGTGGGACTGCTTTCCAATAGTGTGGAATCGTGGCCACAGAATATTCTTTTCCGCAATCTCTATCGTAGCCCCGGCACTGTCCCCTCCGTCTGGAATCAAAATGCGGTCATTCTTTCCAAAAAGCTCAATGTGGTTTTTAAGAAGATAATTCATCCCGTACTTTGAACCCACTTCCTCATCCGCCATAAACAAAAGCTTTATGGTATGAGCCGGAAGAGTTCCTGTAGCAACAAAGGCAAGAGCAGCAAGCACTCCGCTCACCAAGCCCTGCTGGTTATCCTCCACTCCGCGGCCGTAAATCTTTCCGTCCTTCCTAAAAAGAGTCCACGGGTCAGTATTCCAAAGAGACTTCTCTCCAACAGGAACAACGTCAAGATGGGCGCAAACCCAAATGCAGTATGAATCCGGCTTACCATCATCTTCCCCACGGATTTTTGCCACCATATTAGGCCGGCACTTAGAAGACACACGCTCATCAGGCGCATCGTAGCGGGAAATGTCCATAATCCCATGTGCACGGAGCCACTTCTCAAGGGCACAAGCCTTCTCCGCCTCGCCGTCACCACCATTCTCCGGTGCAAGAGCCGGAATAGCGGTCAGCAGAGATTCAAGTTCAACCATATCTTCCGTATGCGATTCAATATATTCCTTTAACTTCTCAAACTTTTCCATACAGACATTATATGAATATTACCAAGGAGGGGGAAGTCGGTAGATTGTAATTGCAAGTGCAACACTTAAAATAAAAAGAAAAACTTCATAGAATGTTTTAAACCCAAAAACTACCACATTAAAGGGGAAAACAAACTATGAAGCCGTATGATCATTTTACACAAATGGACATCTGTTGT
>JAGACC010000274.1 GCA_017614295.1 Treponema sp. | reverse complement strand
CTTGTTAGCCCCATTGTTTACATGAAAAATTCTTTTTGCTATAATGGCAGGGAAAAATCATATTGAGGAGTGAAAATGAAATCTTACTTTGATTTAAAAGGCCAGACTGCTATTGTTACTGGTTGTTCTACAGGCCTTGGCGTTCAGATGGCAAAGGCTCTTGCTAATCAGGGCGCAAACATTGTTGCAGTTGCCCGCCGCTTAGACAAAATTGAGGCTGTGGCTTCAGAAATAAAAGAGGAGTTTGGTGTTAAGACACTTGCCGTACGCTGCGACATAACAGACACTCAGGCTGTTGATGACATGGTAAAGAAGGTTATGGAAACCTTTGGAAGAATAGACATTCTTATTAACAATGCCGGTACAGGTGCAGTTGCTCCGGCAGAAGACATTACCGACGAACAGTTCAACAACGAAATAAACATTGACCTCTTTGGAACATTCCGTGTTGCCCGCGCTGTTGCAAAAGTTGCAATGATTCCTGCAAAATACGGACGCATAATAAACATTGCTTCCATGTACGGTCTTGTTGGCAATAAGGTTGCTCCATGTTCTCCATACCATGCCGCAAAGGGTGGTGTTGTAAACATGACTCGTGCTCTTGCCGCTGAATGGGGTAAATACAATATAACCGTAAACGCAATCTGCCCGGGTTATTTCTATTCACCGCTTACAAAGGAAACTCTTGACTCTGACTTCTTCCAGCAGAATGCCCAGACAATGATTCCTCTTAGCCGCTACGGAAACGAGGGTGAACTTGATTCTGCCGCAATCTTCCTTGCAGCTCCGTCTTCTGCATACGTAACAGGTGTTGCTCTTCCTGTTGACGGTGGTTACACTTCAATGTAATTTTGTTCCGCAAAAATTCCCTTGCGTGGTTCTGGAATTAAAATGATTCGCGGAATACGCGCAAGGAATTGGAGCACCTGCGAAGCAGTACCGCTTGCGGTATGGAGCGTTAGCGGAAGTGCGGAAAGCCCGGTGGCAGCTTGCTGCCATGCGCCCAGAAAAATAATATAAAAAACAACTACATGAGCTGTTCAAATGAATAGCGCAGCATGTTAAGGAACTGTGCCTTTAAAAGCCTTTTTGCCTTTTGACCGGAAAATTTAATGTCGTAAGCGCTTTCTGCCTCTGCCACTTTTTTTTCTATAAAATCCCTTGTAAGCGGAAGCTTTGTGTAAAGAATCTGGTTTTCAATTTCTACCGGATGGAATACGATTGAACCTGCAAGTATTATCTTGATGCTTGCTATGCTGTCGTTTTCCATGTCTGCCAAGAAGACAAAACTTGCGCTGTCCTCCGTAATCCTTCTGGAAGGTCCAACCCTTTTAAAAATTGCAACTTCGCTTTCGTTTTGCGGAACCCTTACTTTTGTTAGCAGGTAGCCTTCCGGAACTTTTTTGAACTGGGAAAAAGGAATCATCTTTGAGTCGTTGGGCTTCTTCCTGAATTCCAAAACTGCGCCAAGTGCAAGCAGGGGTCCCCAAAGCGTGCTCTTTTGAGTTCCGTTTTCTTCGCTTCCGGAGCAGATGTTTCCGCCAATGGTTGCAATGTTTCGTACGGATTCACTTGCGATTGTTTTTATTGCGTCGTAAAGAACCGGGCTCATGTTTGTGCGTCCAACGTCAAGAATGCGGGAAAGGGTTACTGCCGAACCAAATTCAATGAAGCGCTCTTTTTTTTCTATAGTGCTCAGTTCCGGGATTGAACTTATGGCAAGGACTTTTTCTGCGAAGGGAAATTTTCCTGTTCCTCCACCGCGGATCTGCAGTTCGTTTACGTTTTTGAGGTGGTAGAAAACATCGCTTAGAGTGCGGGCAATTAAAAAGGTCTGGTTACTTTTGGACATTTGAATTTTTCTCCTCGCGTGCTTCTTTTATTGCTGATGCTTTTAGGATTCCGTTTAAAAGGGAAATTGTGTCTGTGCAGCAGCAGTTCAAGTCCTTTATGTGCTCCATTACTTTTGATGCTGAAGGGCGGGGCGTGTTTTTTAAGATGTAATAGGCTGTAAAAATTTTACCCGCGTTGCAATATCCGCAAAGATGAATTTCTGCTTCGGAAAAACCGGAAAGAATATCCTTGTAGAGTAAAAAATCATCTTCCGTAAAAGAGCTGCTTTTTTGGCTTGAAGGCTTCTTTGTCTTTGTATCTTCGCCTGAAGGGGATTCCTTCTTTTTTGGGTTGGTAAAGAATTCCAAAGTGATAACCTTGTTGTCCCTTACTATTCCGCATGGAATTTGGCAGCTGGGAACAGGTTTTCCGTTAAGAAGCACCATGCAGTTTCCGCAAAAACCGTCCTGGCATCCGCATTTTACGCTGAAGATTCCCATTCTTCTTAGGACGTTCAAAAGAGGCTCTGAGGGTATTGCATCCAAAACCGTTTGTTCTTCGTTTAAGTTTACAGGTATCTTCATTCTTCTTTTTCCTTTTTGGAATTTTCCTGCTCCTGTTCAAGAGAAGAAACCGCATCCACTTCCTGAACAAGCGCCCTTTTGAATTCATCAAGATAGTTTTCGTTTGCCGCTTCAAAAATACTTTCTATGGAAAGAGGAAGACTGCTTACTGTGTGGTCAAGTGCCTGCGAAAGAGCCTGTGTGTATGCAGCTGGAATTATGTGGAATACGTTTTCTCCAATCTGCATTGGGGCTTCTTCAGATTCCAAGAATGAAATTTCTATGTCCTGAATTTCATAGTCAAGTTTTTCCCTCGAAACAAGAGATGTTAGAATCCTCTGTATTCCAAGACGCACTGAGCTTTGGGCTGCAACAGGGTTAAGGATTTTTCCTCCGTCAACAAAGACTTGTATTTTCTTTATCTTTTCGCGGAAGGTGCAGGGGTCAAGTTCCAGTTCCAGTATTGCCGCCGCAAATGATGTGCTGTGGAAGGGCTGGCCGCTGAATGTGCTTGTGTTCCAAAGTTTTTTTAGCGAGCTTGTAACGGATTTTTCTACCGTAAAGGGGAACTCGTTCTTTTTTCTGCTTAGCTTTGTCTTTATTGTCTCGCAGCATTTTCGCAAGAGCTGGGTCATTACGCTGATGTTTGAATATACTGTTTCCGGTAAGAGGGGCTCTTCGTCTTCCGAGAAGCTTGAATTTATTTTTACGGAAGAAACGTCGTGCTGCAAAATTTCTGTTACGGTTCTTTTCCATATTTCCTGAATGGTTGCGGAAACCGGCGGGCAGTGTATGATTACGGTCTTGTCTTCCGTGTAGGTTGCTTCCAGTGACTGGTCCCCTCCGCCGTAGATTTGCGAGCCAAGGTAACATGTTCCTGCAAATGAGCAAGCAAAGCCTATTCCCCTTACCGGAGAGTCGTTTGAGTGGATAAGGGATGTGCTGTTCTTTTGCCTTCTGTACAAAACCTGCTGGCGGTAGGCTTCGTATTTTCTTTCAAACTCGAGGAACTTTTTTCCGCCTTCGTCAAAAATCATGTAGTAGGACGGAATTGAATATTCAACCTTTTGCGATACGGCACGAACAAAGTCTTCCTTTTCTTTTTTCATTACAACGTCGGTGCCGGAAACTTCCAGGTCTTTTTTTTCAAAGTATTTTTTTAGTTTGAATGAAAAAGGCATTGCTGTTTTTTTTGTGTCTTTGTCCAAAAAGTTCAGCATCCTTATTTCTATAGGAGATATTCTGCATTCTTCGCAGAGAAGGTTCATCTGGTTTTCTACCGCAAAAAATGCCGCTGAATCTACGAGCCTTAAGTCTATGGAAGAAGGTTGGGAAGCGCTGCTGTTTGCCCTTGCCGTTATGCTTAGGTTCTGGGGGTTGTAGCATCCGCAGCTTGCAATTACAAGACGGTCCATTATTTCTTGCGCAAAGGGGTTGTGGGCTCCTGCGTCAAAGTCTATGTTTATTTTCATGGCGGCAATTCTTCCGCTTTCGCTTACACCGGTTTTGTGCCTTATGGTTACCGGGCGCATTGTGTCCATGTAGAGTTCCTGCTCTTCCCTTGTGTAGACAAGCTTTACCGGCTTTCCGCACATGTAGGATGCAACTGCAACTTGGCTTGCAACGATGGAGTTGTACCAGATGCTGCTTGAACCCTGGTTGAATGACTTTGTTTTTTTTATGATTATGTCTTCCGTGTTTAGAGAAAGTGCTGCGCTTAGTGTTTGCCTAAGATTGCTTATCCATTGCGTTGGCGTGTAGACCGTAAGGGTCTTTCCGTTGTAGTCGCATATTGCTCCGTTTGGTTCGTTAAAGTCCGGGGTGTTTATTTTGTATGACCATTCGTGTTCAATTACGTGGGCGCAGTTTGCAAATACTTCTTCTATACCGCCTTCTTTTTTAAAGCAGGGGCCGCTTTGAACTTTGCGCTCTGCAAGTACGTCGGAAAATATTTCCCTAAGGCTGTCCTCTTCGCTTTTTTCTGAGGATTTTTTTTCTTTGGAAGGTGAAGTGATTCCAAGTTCCTGAAGGATTGCAAGGGGAGTGTCCTCTTCTTTTTCCTGTGAATATTCGCTGCTTAATTTTAGCGATGCTTCGAGTGTTTCTTTTGAACATTCTATTTTGAATTGTTCTGCAAGCTCTTCAAGAACGGCTTCGTCTGGTCCCGCAAGAATTCCAACCGGTTCTCCTGGGTAGAGGATTTCTCCTTCGCAGAGGATTGGAACGCGGCCTAATGTGTTGCCTATAAAGTGCTGTCCCGGGATGTCGTGTGCGGTAAACCAGAAGTAGCCTTCCGTAAGGTCCGGGTAAGAGATTCTTGTTATGCGACCTGTTTCCATGCAGCGTATTATCTTTGCATGAATCATGTCCTTTAGCTCTAGGTCTGAGTAGAACTTTGCTTCGAAGGAAACGGATGAAGGCTTGGAGCTTCTTTTTGTTTCTGTGCTTGCTGATTTTTTTGCGCTTAGCTTTGCACTTGTTTTTGCATTCACTTTTGTGCTGCGGCTTGACTTTTCTTTTGCGCTCTCTTTTACGCTCACTTTTGTGCTTGCTTTTGTGCTGCGGCTTGCCTTTTCTTTTACGCTCACTTTTGCACTTGCTTTTGTGCTGGGGCTTGCCTTTGCTTTTGCACTTGCTTTTATCTGAGGCTTTTCTTTTGCAGTCGCTTTTGTGCTTGCTTTTACACTTGCTTTTGTCTGTGGCTTTTCTTTTGCAGTCGCTTTTGTGCTGCGGCTTGCCTTTTCTTTTACGCTCACTTTTACACTTGCCTTTGGTGCAGTCTTTGCAGGTAAAGCTTTTTTTGTGGAAGCGCTAACCGGAGAATCTTTTTGCCTTTTTTCCGAAGCCGTTTTCTTGGCTTTTAAATCCTTTTCCTTTTTAGGCATGATTTTTACCGCCAATGTCTTTTATTGTCTCTACAACATAGTCAATCATATCGTCCGTCATGTCCGGCCAGAGTGGAATGGAAATTGTTTCGCTGTACTGCCTCTGGGCATTGGGAAAGTTTTCCGCTGTAAATTCCGGGTAGAGCTTATTCCAGTATGAAAAGTTAAAGATTGGAATAAAGTGCATGCTTATACCAACACCCCGCTTTTGCATCTGAAGGGCAAATTCGTCGCGGTCAATCGTAAGCTTGGAAAGGTCCAGCCTCATAAGGTAGAGGTGCCATGCGTTTCCTTCTCCGCTTGGTGGAAGCTTTACAAAGTCCAGCTTGCCAAGTTCTTCGTTGTAGCGCCTTACGTGTTCCTTGCGCTTTGCGTCAAAGACAAATGCTTTTTTTAGCTGTTCCCTTCCAAGAGCAGAAAGAATATCCGGTAGGTTGAACTTGTAGCCAGGTGCAACAATGTCGTATATCCAAGAAGCCTTGGGGGAAGTGTAGCGGTCCCATGTGGTGCGGTCCATGCCGTGCATCCTCATCATGGTCATGTGCTTTGCAAGGTCGGGATCTTTTGTGGTGACCATGCCTCCATCTCCGGTAGTGATTGTCTTTGTTACGTAGAAGGAAAAAATTCCTGCGTCGCCTATTGCACCTGCGTAGCCCATCTCTGTCTTGCTGGGGAATGAGTGTGCGCAGTCTTCTATTACCTTGACATTGTATTTTTTTGCAAGTTCCATGATGGCCTTCATGTTGCAGACGTTACCCGCTATGTGGACAGGAACTATGGCGGCAACATTTTTACCCTTGGGGCTTTGCAGAATCTTTTCGATTGAGTTTGGGTCTATTGAATACGAATCTTTTTCTATGTCCGCAAAATATACGTCGGCTCCAAGGTGGCGTGCGGTTGCTGCGGTAGAGACAAATGTGTAGGGAGTGGTGATTACAGCCTTTCCTGCCTTTACGCCAAGAGCTTCCATTGCAAGAATCATTCCGCTTGTGTTGCTGTTAACGGCTAGTGCATAGGGAACTTCTACGCATGATGCAAATTCCTTTTCAAAAGCGAGTGTCTCTTTTCCGGTTGTTAGCCAGCCGCTTCGTATTACCCTAAGAACCGCTTCCTCTTCTTCTTTACCTGTTGAAGCCCTAAAGAAAGGCACTTTTATTTCGTTTTCCATAAGTCAGAGTACCACCTTTACAGAAGTTGCCATGTCTATACGCTTGGCTCCGTCTTCTTCTTCCCTGTAGAATTCATCTAGGGAAGGAACGGCATTTCTTAAAAGCTTTACAAGAAGATCCCTGTCCCTGTAAACACCGGTATTTTCTTTGCTAAAGAAGCAGACAGGGTAGAGCTCTTGCAGAAGTTTGTCCGTGTTGAATGTTGCAGGAGGAATGTTCTTTAGCTTTAGGATTTTCTTGTACTGGGTAGGGGTTGGGTTTTCCTCGCTAAGCCAGAGAGGTTCTGTTAAACGCTCGCCCCTTCGCGCTCCAATGAATTTTATGTCCATTTCCTTGTATGGTTCAAAGCCGCTGAATTTAATAATCTGTTCCGCAAGGGTAAGAATCTTTATTGGCTCTCCCATGTCCAGAAGGTATGAACATCCGTTTTCGCCCACGCCACCTGTCTGAAGAACAAGTGAACAGGCTTCTGGAATTGTCATGAAGTAGCGTTCCATTGCCGGGTCTGTTACGGTTACAGGTCCTCCATTTTGAATCTGTTCCATAAAGATTGGAAGGATTGAACCCCTTGAACCAAGCACGTTTCCGAAGCGCACGAACATGAAGGACTGTCCGCTCTTTGTCTTTAGGGCTGCCTCGTTTACAAGCTTTTCGCTAAGCATTTTGCTTACACCGTAGACGCTTACCGGGTTTACTGCCTTGTCCGTAGAGATTAGAACGAATCTTTCCGTTCCGCATTCGAGTGCGGCATCCAAGAGGTTCTTTGTTCCAAAGACGTTGTTTTCTATGGAAGCCACAGGGTTTTCTTCCATCATGGGAACATGTTTGTAGGCTGCGCAGTGGAAGATTACGTCTGCCCTTGTGTGGCTTATTATGTAGCGGACGTATTCCCTGTCGCGCATGTCTCCTATGATTGGAACGACGGAAGCTTTTTCTCCAACGCCTTCGTTCTGAAGAATGTGGAGCTCCCTGTAGATGTTTACGATTGAATTTTCCCCGTGGCCAAAGAGGTAAAGGCGCTCTGCTCCCCCGGAAAGAAGCTGTCTTGCAAGTTCGCTTCCGATTGAACCTCCGGCACCGGTGATTAGGACCCGCTTTCCCTTAAGGTAGGCAAGGCTTTCGTGCAGGGGAATGATTATGGGTGTTCTGCCGAGTATGTCCAGAGGGTTTATTTCCCTTGCCTGAACAAAGTGGGCTTTTCCGTCTACAACCTGGCTGATTGAAGGCAGGATTTTTATGTGGAAGAAGCCGCATTTTTTTAGCACGTCGTAAATCTGCTTGATTCTTGAACCGTCTGCGCTAGGAATTGCTATGATTGCCTGGTCAATGGCTGTAACGCGAAGCACGCTGGACATTGTGTCTATTGGACCCAAAACCGGTATGTCTTCTATCTTTGTTCCGATTAATTCCTTGCTGTCGTCGATGAATGCCGCCACGGTACCAAAAATCTTCTTCCGCTTAAGCTCTTGGGCTATCATCTGCCCTGCAAAACCAGCACCTATAATGTAAAGCCGGCTGTCTATCTTTCCCATAATCCCCTCGTTTTCTTCTTATTATAGCACACAATAATCTTTTCTTCAACTTTTAGATTGCTGTTCAGAGAAATATTTGGAGGCGGTTCCCGGTTTGCAGAGTGGCAAGTGTGTACGCTGTAACCGAATGCTAGCCCGTATGTTAGAAAATTGCCTTCTTGCCGTTTTTTACTACCGGTTTTTTTACAAAACGCGCATGTCCTTCTGCTAACATGTGACGTGCCCCGCTGGAAGTTGCACTGCGTGACCCCATGGCGCTCCTTGTTAGGCTCTGTAAAAAATGACAAGATGTCGGATTAGCCATGGGGCAGGATGGTAGAGAGGATAAAGTACCGTCCAAAATAAAACTAAACTCAACTTTGCAAAATCCGATAATTAATCGAGAGCAAAGTTTTTGTTCAAGGGGATATTTATGAGAAGAGTTAAAATTCTTTTGGCAGCCGCGGTTTTTGCCTTGCTTTTTTCTGCAAGTGCCAGCGCTACAGTTGTTGCCTTTCAGCTTATTCAGCATGATCCTTGCCAGAGTGAGGTTCGGGCATCTTCTTATCTTATAGAGAATTCGCTCTTTGACTTCTTTTTTGACAGGGGCATAATCGTAACAAATTCTCCTACCGCCGTGTCTACCGACGAATCTGTGGACGAGCAGCTTTACTATGCGGCGCTCAGCGAGGCAAGTTCGGGTTTCTGCAACTACTTTATAGCCCTGACCATTGACTACGATACGGAAGATTCAAGGAATCCCGAGGCTCTTATCATTTCAAACATAGAGAAAATTAGTTGGAATATATTTGATCTAAAGACAGGAAAAAGCGTGGCTTCCGGTTCAAGGAAGACGAACAAGGTGTCTCCCGAAAGGGATAATGAAAAAGGAATTTCTGATTTCACCTCCAAAGTTGCGCAGGACATTTACAACCATTTTATGACTTTAAGTTAAGGATCCGTGGGGAAGGGGAAACAGAATGAAGAAAATATTAATCGCAGTAATAGCTATAAGCCTTGCGGTTATTTTTGTAGCCGCAGACGACTCTTTTTTGTACCTCGACGGCAATGCTTCTGTAGGCAGGGAGGGTGAGCTTCCCAAGGGGCTTTTTGTAAAGGCTTCCGGATATTTGCCGGGGGACAATGTTAGCGTAACAAATCCAATGACAGGGGAGACCTTGGAGCTTTTAAACCTTGGTTCCATGGACGCATCTTCGGGTTCCATAATGCTTCTTTCCAAAGAGGCAGCGGAGGGGCTTGGAATTTCCCCGGACGCAAATTTAAAGATTAAGCTAAGCTCAAGAAAGGGTTCCTTTGACCAGAGCGCGGCTGGTGTTGGCATAGTTTCCAGCATTTTTCCTGGAGACGTGGCATACACAAAGCCTGCTTCCGGAAAGAACACTTCTTACGAATACGAGACTGTAAGCTTGCCGCCTTCTGCAGACGAATCTGACGAAGATGACGAAGCGGATGAAGCTGTTGCTTACGAGACGCTACCGGCTGACGCTTCTGCAAAGAAAGACGATGACTACGAAGAAATTGCAGCCCTTGAGCCAATGAGCGACGAAGAGCTTGCAAAGTACGGACTTGCCACAGAAGACGGAGTTGGCGGAGAACCAGTTTCTGACAGCAGCCTTATTGCAAAGGAAAATACAAAGACGGAAAAGAAGCCCCAGTATGGAACGGACTCAAAGGGTGAGCGCATTGATTCACTTGAGCCTGTAAAAGAAGAGGAAGCATCCGCAATACCTTATGGCAGCCTTGACTCAGACTTTGACGGGGAAAAAGTTGCCTATAACGAGCCGCTTGGTTCTGAATACGTTGCAGAAGAAGAGATTGTTAGGCCAATTTCTTCCAACCTTATTGCAGCCCTTGACCCCAGCGAAGAAGACGATGGCGACGAGGTTCTTGCAGAGGAAGAAGCAGAGCTTGTAGAAGACATAAACGAGCCTGTTGCAATAGTAATTCCAGTTAACCCGGATGCGGGACCGGAAACAGACTTTGCGGGAGAGGAGATTGTTGCAGCGGAACCAATCGAAGGTGAACCTGTTGCAAAGATAGAACTTACTCCGCCGGAAGAAGACAAGGACGAAGAGGAAGTTGCATCTGTTGAACCGGACGAGCCTTACACTCCAATAGTGCTTGTTCCTTCAGACGACCTTACTCCTCCAAAAGAAGAGAAGAAGCCGGTGGAAATTAAGCCTACTCCGCAGAAGAATAAGACTCCAACCAAGGACATTGCTGCACGCCTTAGAAAAGAAAGCGAGCTTGACAGGTCCAGGTATTATGTTCAGATAGCAACGCTTGCCGAAAATTCAAGCGCACAGGCTTTGATAGACAAGTACGGAAAGTATCCGCTTATCATGATTCAGAATTCGCGCGGGGCATACAGGGTTCTTGTTGGACCTCTTTCCGTGGACGAATACGGCATGATTCTTGAGCGCTTCAAGTGCTACGGCTTTAAGGACGCTTTTGTAAAGTATCCTGGAAGCGTGTAAAATAAAAACTGTCCGGAAACTTCAGGTTCTGAACAGGTCTATTGTATTCCTAAAAAAGAAATATACTGCGGCAGATTCGTTTGGGTCTGCCGCTTTTTTTTTGGGGGCACTTTGCGGTTGAATGTTTGTTAAAAGAGTGTATTTCCGTTTTTTACAATTCTTTTTTTCTAGTAATCTGGACGGAACTTTTTCCGCTCTACCAAAAAGCCTCTTTGCAATACGCACTTGTTGCTTTTGTTACGGGCTTTCCGGGGTTCCGGCTTCCGCCTCCATTGCTAACGCAACGGCTTCGCCGCCCCTCCAATCCCGCGTATGTTAAACTGCGCTCCGCGTTTGCAAAGAAATTTCCCCTGGCACTTCCTCCGTGGTTCTATATGGATTTTCAGCCAGATTTTTCTGCTGGTGGAGCCCCAACCAGATTTCCTTTGGTAGCATAATACCCTTCCAAAAAGATTAAAATTCAGCGGAATTCCTTAGTTTATATTGAATTCGCTATTGACTAAGGCGTTCAAATTTGTTAGCATATACCACACATTAATTTAGGTTGTTAAGGAATCCGTTACTCCTTACGGCCAAGTTTAGAGGTTTTATAATGTACGCAATTGTTGAATACAAAGGCAATCAGTACAAGGCAGAAAAGGATGCAGTTCTTCGCGTTGCAAAAATCAACGACGCAAAGGAAGGCGACACAATCACTATTGACACTGTTCTTCTCGTAAGCGACGGTGACAAGGTATCTGTCGGTACACCCTATGTAAAGGGCGCAAAAGTTACGGTTGAAGTTGGCGAAACTTTCAAAGACAAGAAAGTTCTGGTTTTCAAGTACAAGAGCAAGAAGGATTATCACCGTTTCCACGGTCACCGCGAGCAGTACACCTACGTTACTGTAAAGGATGTGGTTTCGGCATAACGGTTCATGACTAAAGTGCTTTTGGTATGCGGCACAGACGGTTGCTTCAAGAGCTGTTCAGCTAAGGGGCACGCCTTTTTTGCCGCCAGGGGCAGAGACATAGTTTGTTCTGCGCAGACACTTCTTCTGCGGACTGCGGTTTCTGTCTTGGAAAGTACCAAAGGGCTAAGGCTTAGTTGTGATGCTTCAGAACGCGGAAGTCTGGCGTTCAAAGTTGAAGTGGAAAGTCATTCCGCTGAACTTGCGGAGCGGCTTCGATGCACGGCGGATTTTATAAGGGACGGGATTTCTTCCCTTTCCAAAGAATATCCGGGGTGCGTACTTCTAAAAGAGATTATTGAATAAAACAGTCCGGTTTTTACCGGCGGAGGATTAAAATGGGACGTACAAAAGGCGGTAGCGGCGCTAAAAACGGACGCGATTCCAACCCGAAGCATTTGGGCGTTAAAAGATACGGCGGAGAAAAAGTTAAGGCAGGTTCTATCCTGGTAAGACAGCGCGGAACAAGAATTCATCCTGGTGACTTTGTAAAGAGGGGCGGAGACGATACCCTTTATGCAATAGCCGACGGTGTGGTTGTTTACGGTGAACGCAAAGACCGCAAGTTTGTTTCCATCAAACCAGAAGAAGTTGCTTCTAACTAAGCATCTTGCAAAGTTCAGGTTCTTCCTGGCTAAAGATGTTTCTTAAGATAAAGGTATCCGTAAAACAAGTGTTTGCAAGATACCTATCTGCTAATAATGCCCTGTATGAATTTTCTAGTTCATGCCGGGCATTTTTTGTTTAAAATCTGTTTGCCAACCGGTTTCTTTGCAGTAAAATCCGGTTTTCCAACAGGTCAAGGATGTGTTTATGATTCAATTTGCGGACGAAGCCCTTATCACCGTAAGATCCGGAAAGGGCGGAAACGGCTGTATCTCTTTTAGAAGGGAAAAGTATATACCCAACGGAGGCCCCAACGGTGGAGACGGAGGCAGGGGAGGAGACGTATACATTTGCGTAAGGCGCAACCTCCGCACTCTGGCCCACCTTCGCCACAGGCAGCTCTTCAAGGCTCAGAACGGACAGGACGGCATGAGCTGGAACCGCTTTGGCAAGGACGGAGAAGACGTATTTATTCCTGTCCCACCGGGAACAAGCATCCGTAACGCAGAGACAGGCGAGCTTATCCACGACTTTACGGAAGAAAGCGACGGCAGCCAGCTTATGATTCTTGAGGGAGGAAAGGGCGGCTGGGGAAACGTCCACTTTAAGAGCAGCACTAACCAGGCACCGCGCTATGCCCACCCAGGTAAGCCGGGCAAGGAAATGAGCCTGCGCATAGAGCTTTCCATTATGGCGGACGTAGGTCTTGTAGGCTTCCCCAATGCGGGTAAGTCAAGCCTTCTGGAAATGTTCACAAACGCAAGGCCAAAGATTGCACCCTATCCCTTTACCACAAGGATTCCAAACCTTGGCGTTCTTCACGTGGACCAGGACAAGGACTTTATCATTGCAGACATCCCCGGAATCATAGAAGGTGCGTCAGAGGGTGCTGGTCTTGGACTTCGCTTCCTTAAGCACATCTCAAGGACGGCGGCACTTCTTTTTATGATTGACTGCTCAGACACAAACTACCTTACTGCATATTCATCCCTAAAGACGGAGCTGGAAAAGTACGGGCGCGGGCTTTTGGACAAACCAAGAATCGTCCTTTGCAACAAGATAGACGTAGAAGGCGCTGCGGAACATGCGGAAGAGGTTGCAGCCCAAATAAAGGCGGAAGAACCAGACACTGCTGTTATAGCAGTTTCTGTCTTGGAAAGAAAGAACATAGAAAACGCCAGAAGGTCAATAATCTCCCTGGTAGAAAAAATGGACTTGCTTTCATCGGCAGAAAAAAATCAGGATTCAAACTCTCAGGAAGCAAAGAATTCAACTTCTTCAAGTGCAAAAAGCAGCTTCCTTGCATCTCGCTCAGTAGACTCAAGCATGGAAGAACAGTTTCCGGGTAGCGATCCAAGCGAGGGGGCATACTCATGAAGATGGCAATCCTAGGGGGAAGCTTTAACCCCATCCACATAGGTCACCTTGCTCTGGCAGACGATGTTTGCGTAACACTCGGCTACGACAAGATTCTCTTTATTCCAACCGCAACACCTCCCCACAAGGCAATGAGGGAAGTCGTACCTGCCCAAGACAGACTTGGAATGGTCCGCGCCGCATGTTCAGAAGACGAGCGCTTTATTGCGGAAGGATGCGAGATAGAGCGGGGCGGGGTAAGCTACACCTGCGACACAATAAAAATTCTGGAAGAAAAATACAAGGACACTCTGGAAGGAAAGCTTGGACTCATAATGGGAGAAGACCTGTTGCCGGACTTTCACCTGTGGAACCGGGCAGAAGAAATAGCCAGCCGCTGCACCCTTATTGTTGCAAGAAGACCCTACAAGCAGGAATCAGCCCTCTTTGCAAACAAGAACGTTGGCGACTACGGCAAAACCTGCCATCTGGACTTTGACATAACCAAGGAGCCGCTATTTAACAACTGTGTTGCAATAGAAAACCCCCTCCTTACAATAAGCTCAACGGACATAAGGGAAAGAATTTCCTGCGGCAAGAGTTTTGAATATCTTGTACCGCGTCCTGTTTTTAGGTATATTATAGACGGTAAGCTATATGGACACAGATAACATTAATTTTGAAGAAATTGTTGAAAAGATACGCAAGTTCGCTTCTGCCGCAGAAAAAAAAGAGCGGTTTGAACACAGCGTGCGTGTTGCGGAAACTGCAAAAATCATGTGCGACATGTACGGTGTTGACCCAAAGAAGGGATACCTTGCAGGACTAGCCCATGATATGTGCAAGGATTTGGATGACGAAACCCAGCTTTCCCTTGCCAGCCACGACGGACAGCCAATTTCCGATGTGGAAAAAAAGAAGCCGTCACTTCTTCACGGAAGGGCAGCCGCAGAAAAACTACGCAGGGACTTTGGAATTGACGATGCAGACATAATCCAGGCTGTTTCAAGGCACACACTTGGAGGTGCAAGCCTTTGTCCGCTCGCAAAAATCATCTATGCCGCGGATAAGATAGAACCGGGAAGGCCACAGTCCACCCAGGAATACAGGGAAAAACTCTTTGCCTTAAGCCTCAACAAGCTATGCCTTGCGGTTCTGGAAGAAAACATGGAATACCTCCGCTCAAAAGGCAAGGAAATCGCTCCCGTAAGCTTTAGGTTCCACGAAGCCCTAAAGAGGGACATAGCCTATGCCGCAACCGTAGCCATGGATTTTGCCGGGGGCAGCTGATGGCCGTTTCCAAGGAGAAGTTAAGCGCGCTCTTTCTGGTAGCAATACTTGCGGTAATGATTGGAGCCGTAGTAGTAATGGCATCCACGCTAACAAGCGACCCGCTGGAAGAGACACTTGCCAAAAACGAAGTTGTAAAGACCCTTCTCGTAATAAACGACGGGGAGGGTAACGCTCTCGTAACAGACGTCTTTGCCTTCTACCCGCCCTACAACAAGGGAGCCTTGTTCGACATACCGGGCAACATAGGAGACATCTTCGACAAGAGCCTTGGCCGTACGGACCGCATAGACGCAATCTACCGCGAAAAGGGAATGAAAACCTACGTCTCGGAAATTGAACGCCTTACGGACACCGTAATCCCCTTTACAATAGACATAAATCTGGACAACCTCTCCCTGCTAACCGACTTGCTAGGCGGGCTAAACGTACTGGTTTACTCACCTGTAGACACGGTAACAGAAGACGGCGAGCGTTGGCTTCTTCCAAGCGGACAAATAACCCTGGACGGAGACAAGGTAAGAACCTACGTAACCTACAGACTGCCAGGAGAAAGCGACAGCGACGTAGACGACCGCAGGCAGAACGTTCTTGTGGCATTGCTTTCTGCCATTACGGAAAACAAAGCGAACGTGCTAAGAAAAAAAGACTTCTCCGTATACGCCTCAAAGTTTGACGCAAGCGTTCAGGGAGACTTGTTCTACAAACTGCTTTCGCTAATTTGCTCTGTCAACACGGACAGCCTTTCGCCACTCTTCCCGCAGGGAATGTTACGCACAACCTCTACAGGGCAGCAGCTTTGGTTCCTTCAGGACGGTGGCCAGCTCATCAAGGACGTAATCAAGACAACCTTGGCAACACTTGTTTCAGAAGAGGAGCGCGGTGGAAGCCGTGTTTACGTAGTAGAAATTCAAAACGCAACAAGCGTAACCGGTTCTGCAAGAAACGCAGCCTTCCTTTTGCAGGGAATGGGCTACGAAGTTCTAAAGTACGGAAACGCAGACAAAGAAATGGAGCACACCCTCATCGTAAGCCACGTAGGAGACTCAGAATCACTGCGCGTACTTTCAGAATTCATAAAGTGTGCCTACATTGAATACGAAGAAGTAAAACCCCTAAGCTACGGAAACGAATCATCGGACGTAGACTTTACAGTATATCTTGGAAAAGACTGGGACGGCCGCTACGTTCGCGGTGGTTATACAGGAAAAGAAGAAGAATAGAGGATAATTATGGAAAATACAGAAAAGACCGAGCAGGACAAGGCTCTTGAACTTGCTGCGCTCATGGAAGACGGAAAGGGTCAGGATGTCCGCGTAATCGATGTTACGGGGCTTAACAGCTGGACCGACTATTTTGTTATCGTTACGGTAACAAGCAGCGCCCACTGGCAGGGACTCTTCAGAAGCGTCAAGGAATACATCTCCCAAAACGGCATGGAAATCCACCCAACCACAAAGAAAACTTCCCAGGGTGACGACTGGAACCTCATAGACCTTGGTTCGGTTGTTGTGCACCTCATGTCCCCGGATGCAAGGGCTTTCTACGACCTGGAAAAACTCTGGCACGCAGGAAAGATTCTAAAATAGTCTTTTCTCCTTCTGGAGCATGCTACTCTTTTTACTGTGTCCGGTCCTCCGTCCCGGCCAGACTCCATGCAATTTTCTACGCCGTCAAACCAATAGCGCCAAGGGTTCACGCAGCAAAGCTTCCAGCGGGGCGCGTCAAATGTTAGCAAAAGAAACGGGTAGAAATTGCATGGAGGCAAGTTCTACCCGCTTTCCAGGGTTCCGGCTTTCGCCTCCATTGCTAGCGCAACCCGCTCCGCGGGCCCTTCCAATCGGGGCTAGGCTCTGTGGCAAGTACACCCATACAGAAAATCTAATAAAAAAAGAAATGATTGTTTTTATAAGAAAATATCCCGCATAAGGGGAAAATTCAATTTGAATCAGCCCACATTTGCAGCGTCTGGTAGAATAAAGAACTCCCTTCCAAGCGGATTTTCAGTAAGACCAAAAACCGCCTAAAAGAGCTATAAAAGAGGATTTATATTAGAAGTCCAAGTCAGCAGGATCGCTGTCTTCTTCGATTTCTTCGTCGTCGTTGTACAAGTCGTCGTCAAAGCCACGGCGGCGGTTGTCGTATCCGTCTTCCGCTTCCTGGTCATCAAAAGGCTCGTCGTAGTCGTCTTCTTCTTCGTCTAGTTCGTCCTCGAATGAACCGTCTTCATCATCCTCAAAGTCATCGTCAAAATCATCGTCATCATCGTAATAATCGTCTGAATTGTCGTCGTAATCTTCATCAAAACCTGCTGACATCGCAAATTCAAGAAAATCGTCTTCGAGCATGAATGCACTCCTTGTTTGTTGCGGTTGAACCTTTTTTTTTACTGGCCAACACTCACCTAGAATGTAAATTTAACTAAGTATTTTGTCAATCGGTTTTTGCAAAATAATGCAGAATATTGTATTTTTTTAGAAATCTTTGCAAAATTTCTACCCTCCCAAGCCCAATTTCCCCAAAAAATTCATTTTCCGCCATAAATTTCTTTACTATAAAATAACCACGGAAATCATTTTAGTGCGCAACGGGAAGAAGGCAACGGTAGCAAGTGCGTGGCCTTGTGGGATGAAAATCCATCTGCGAGGTGCGTAACAGGCAGCACAGCTACAAGCCCCGAAGAAAGTCAGATTCCTATTACCCCGCACTGGGTTGTAATGTAACCCGCTGGATTCTTCAGCCGGATTTTTCTGGTAGTGGAGCGCTAAACTGATTTCCGCAAAATTTTTGCTTATCCAATTGACATTGAATTGTCAAATACATATAATGACTACGTATGTGTAAAAGTATAACGGCTTTTGCTCCTGCCAAAATAAACATTGGCTTAAAAGTATTTCCAAAGAGGCAAGACTGTTATCACGATATAAAAAGTATTTTTACCGTCGTTAACCTGCGCGATGAGCTAACGGTTAGTCTTTCTGGGCAAAATAATTCGTGTATCGTGGAGTGTGAAAATTTTGCATTGCCAGAAGAAAACACTTTTACTAAAGCATACAAAGCTTTCTGCGTGCTGACTGGTGTTTGTCAGGGTGTGTGCGTAAAATTAGTAAAGCACATTCCTGCCGGCGGTGGATTGGGGGGCGGCTCAAGTGATGCTTCTTCTTTTATTCAATCTCTGGACATTTTGTTTGATACGCATTTAACCGACACCTCTTTAGATGAAATTTCATCTCAAGTGGGCAGCGACGTATTTTTCTTTACTAAGGCTTTGTACAGCGGTTGTGAAAATTTTACAGCGGTTGTTCAAGGGAGAGGTGATAGGGTAACTCAAATTGAAGGACGGAAGGATTTGCATATCCTGCTTCTTTTTCCTGGGGTTAGCGTTTCAACCAAGGATGCTTATGCTTGGATTGATGAGCGCCATCAGAAAGAAGGTTTTACAGCAAATGATGCAGATGGTGACATTCGTTCTTTTGTAGAAGAGTTTAATAAACCGGTACGGAAGTGGTTTTTCCAGAATGATTTTACAACTCCTGTAACCGCGCATTTTGGCGAGATAGCTCTTGCATTGCAGGCTTTAAAGCGTTGCGGTGCAGATTTTGTCGATATGTCCGGTTCTGGATCGTCAGTATTCGGAATATTTAACGAGTTAGGCACAGCGCAGGCTGCGCTAAAAATACTTGCCGAAGACTGGCATGCAACGCTGGTTTAGCGTGATACAGGAGGTGGAGAATTATGCAGGTTACTGAAATAAAGATCCGTAAAGTAGAGGGAGAGGGAAAGCTTAAGGGCTATGTAACAATTACGTTTGACAACTGCTTTGTCGTTCATAATATCAAGATTATTGAAGGCAAAACGGGAATGTTCATAGCAATGCCAAGCAGAAAGACGGCTAATGGGGAATACAAGGATGTAGCCCATCCTATTAATCCTGATTTTCGCAATGAGCTCCAGGAAAAGATTCTGGGCGAATACGAAGCTGGCCATGTAGAAACGGACACTAGTGATGCAAATGACTAATCAGCATCTTAGTATATTTTGGGACGTCGTCAAGTGGTAAGACAACGGCTTTTGGTGCCGTCATTCCGCTGGTTCGAATCCAGCCGTCCCAGTTTTAATATTTAAAGTGTAATTTTTTTTTAAGGAGTTTCCCAGAATGGAACAGTTTGTGATTAATGCAAAAGTACGGAAAGAAACAGGAAAAAAGGCTGCGAAGGATCTTCGTGCTGCAGGACGCTTGCCAGCAGTAGCCTATAACGAGAAGGGCGAGTCTATCATGCTCGACATCGATGCCGCAGAATTCTCAAAGGTTTGGAGAACAATCACTCCAACAACATTGATTAACCTTAAGATTGACGGTCAGGACAACAAGGCCTATATCCAGGACACAGAATACGACATCAAGACAGACAAGAACCTTCACGCAGATTTCCACATCGTAAGCGGAAAGAAGCCTATCATGGCAGAACTCAAGATGCACTACTCCGGAACTCCGGCTGGTGTTCTTAAGGGCGGCTTCATGGTAAAGCACATCCCGTCTGTTCAGCTTAAGGCTCTCCCGGATGATATGCCAACATCAATTACAGCTGATGTTTCTGGTGTAGAAATCGGACAGAAGTTCACAGTTGCAGACCTTCACCTTAGCGACAAGATCACTCTCATCACAAAACCGACTGCTCTTATCGTTACTATTGCACCTCCAAAGAAATAATAAAGCTTCTTTAAAAGGTGTTTTGTAGCAACTAAGCTAAGTAATATCCCCGCTTCCGTAGCGGGGCTTTTTGTTTGTAGCCGTTACTTTTTTTGGCGGCAGGGGTCTGTTTGTGAAAGATATAGCGCAGGACTTTGAAGCTAAGGTTCTCTCTGGCCTTAACAGCTGCATTCCCGGTATTTCCCCTTCTACAGTCTATGGGGTGGGGGTAAGCGGCGGAGCAGATTCCATTTCTTTGCTAACATCTCTTTCAAGAATTCTTCCAAAGGAAAACCTTGTAGCCGTTACCGTAAACCACAACATAAGGCCTGCAGAACAGACGGAGGGGGATGCTTTCTTTGTAGAAGACTACTGTAAAAAAATAGGTGTAAAATGCTTCCGGGTAGACATACCCAGAGGCTCTGTGGAAAAGCTAAAGGCAGAGCGTGGCGGAGGAACGGAAGATGCTGCCCGTTTCTTACGCTACCAAGCCTTTGACACCGCAATAGAAAAGTTTGGAATAGACTGGTTTTGCCTGGCCCACAACCTTAACGACCAGGAAGAAACCCTTTTGATGCGCTTTTTTTCCGGAGGCGCAAGCGGAAGCCTTTCCGGTATTCCCCAGGTAAGGGACCGCTTTGTAAGACCGCTTTTAAACGTCTCCCGTTCAGAAATAGAAGCCTACCTTGCATTCCTCGGCATAGAATTTAGGACGGATTCCACCAACAAAGAAAATACAATGCTAAGGAACAAAATCCGCAACAGGATAATTCCCTTCTTGGACACGGAGCTTTCCGGCTGGCAAAAGGCAGTTCTTTCCCTAGGGCGCAAGATGTCCCTGGATGAATCATTCATAAGCAGCGAAGCCAAAAATTCAATAGAAAAAATCGACTGGAAGGAGGAGGGTGGAGAGCTTTCCTTTTCCGAAGAAAAATTCAAAAGCCTACCGGTAGCCCTTCAGTCCAGGGTAATTTATTCAGCCTTGGACAAAGTGCTTTGTGACCAGCCCCAGATCCGCATTCCATATACTTTTATTGAACGCATTCAAAGAAATCTGCAAATTCTGCCGAAAATAAAGAATGATTGGGCGGAAAATTCGTCGGGAGCAGAAGTCTTTTGCTCTTGTGGCCGTATTTTTGTGCGAAAAGTGCAGAAAGTAGCGACAGAAAGCGGATTTTTTGCTATAATCTCAGAAGAAAGCATTGTAAGTGCCGGTAACTGGACGGTTAGCGCTTCCAAGACCGGAACCAAAATGCACCTGGAGCTTAAGCAGGCTCTTGCCCCAAAAGAAGATGCGCCTTTTAGCGTGGACATTGAGGGACTTGAATTTCCGTTTGCATTCAGAAGCAGGCAGGCTGGGGATTCAATAAAAACTGCTTCCGGAAGTCTTAAGAGCATTTCCGGTATTCTTGACGGCTGGAAGTGCGGTTCCTTCCGCAGCGAAATTCCTGTTGTCCAGGACTTGACTTCTCCATTGCAGCCCTTGGTCTGTATCCTTGGCGCTCCATTGGGGTTTAACAATTGGATTGTACAAAGGGAAGAAAAATGAATAAAATTGTAAAAATCGGTGTTTTTGCTCTTTTTGAGTTTGCGTCAATTTTTAGTGCGGTGGCCCTTAAGCCCATAAATACCGGCGATGCCTTAAAAGACAGCGCTGCCATGGCAAACAGGCGTACTGCCCTAAGATGCCTTGCTCTTGCTAATGACTATGCAGTCCAGTCAAACTGGGGTGCGGTTGCAAGTCAGGTGGAACTTGGCCTTGCTTACGACGATTCAATTTCGGATTTGTGGTACATGAAGGCTCTTGCATGCAACAAGAACAGAAAGCCTTCTGCAGATGTTCTTTCCTACGCGGAAAAGGCTCTGGAACTGGACAACTGGGCCAACTACAACTACGACAGTGCCCGTGTTCTCTATGCAGACATACTTTGCGACACCCTGCGCTACGAAGAGGTTTCTGCTGTTCTGGACAAGGCTCCCCTTGTTTTTTCTGCCGACGCTGAATACATCCGTGCAAAATCCTACTATAGAATACATACCCCTGGAGCTTTGGAGCAGGCAAGGAACAAGATAGACAATGCCCGCCAGATTTACCCCAAAGACTCACGCTTCCCGCTTCTTTTCTTTAAGAACGAATCCCCTCTGGACGACAACGAACAGGTAAGAAGAATAGCCAATTTCTTCATCTCTACCATAAGCCAGTATGCCGCCGCTGCACCGGACAAAGACGCAGAGCTGGAAATTTATGCCGCCCTTTTTGCAAGGGGTGCAATCCAGAAAAAGATGCTACAGTCTTTCTCTGCCCGTGGCCTTAAGCATCCTCTCTTTGCAGAAGCCGCAGTAAGAAAGGATCTCTTGTCCCAGGAAAAGGCAGTTCAGTACATAGAAAAATTTGCCGCAAAGGGACTCGACTATGAACTTTTAAAGAGCTTTGTTTCCATACTTACGGAAAACGATGCCAAGGAAAAAGCCGCCGCATTCCTCCTTGCCTATAACGGAACAATTTTCCGCGATACGGACGGAGACGGCATCTACAACATGAGAATCGTATATTCACGCGGAAGACCAAAGACAATAATTTACGACGCAAACCAGGATGAACTTCACGAATGGCGCGTTGCTTGCGACTTTGGAAATCCTCTAAGCGGTTCTGCAAATCCTTCCAACATGTTCTTTGAATGGGGAGAATTCCCTTACCTAAAGGTTGTTGGTTTCCGCGACGAAAAGGGTAACACGCTTGCTTCCTACGACATATCACAGGGGGCTTTAAAGTGGACTCCTGTAAAAATAGAGGTAGACAAAGACCTTAGCTTTGGAGGAAGCATACAGTTCTATGTTCCTGTTCCAAACCTTGAGGACTACAACCCAAAGAATTTTGTTGTCCGCTCAAGCCTAAAGGACAGAACAAGGGCCCAGCCTTCATCATTCCCGCTTCCGGTTGCAAAGCTTGCATCAGCCGCATCCCTTGCCCATGTTCCAACAAAAGAAAGGACAGGCGCAAGCATAATCTTCTACGTGCTTGACGGAAAAATCCAGAGCGGTGACTATATGCAGAGCGGAAAGCTCTATGCCCGTGCCCAGTTCAAGAACGACATCCCTTACATGCGCTCAGTAGACGCAGACGGTGACGGAGTGTTTGAAACAACAGAACTTTACGAAAAAGACAAGGACGGTTCCATGGACGTTCATTCTATGGAAGACGAACGCAATGTAATAATCAACATGTTCGGAAGCGTAACGTCGGACAATGAACCCTGGTACCTAAAGCAGATTCAGGTAGACACCAACCGCGACTCTGTTCCAGACTTTACGGAAGAATATCTCCCCTTCGGCGGAAAGATTTCTTCATGGGACACAAACAACGACGGCAAGTGGGACATCCGCTTCGAAAGAAAATCCCGCAGCGGAAAGAATGCACCAAAAGACGAGGCCGTTCTAGAAGAAGCATATTTCTACGACGAGAACAAGGCTCAGGTTTGCATCTCTTCCAAGGGAGGAGTACCTGTTTCCGTAACAAAAGGCGGACGCAGCGTTACAGTAACGGAAGACCCAATGTACAAGTTCTACTGGCTTGGAAAAACAGGTTCCAGCGAGCTTGCAAAAGAAGTCCTTACAAGCCTTAGCAGAAACCCAACCCAGTGCGTTGCCATGGTTGTAGAGCACGGAGGCTTCCGCGTAAAGGGCATAAAAATCGGAGACACCGCATACGGCATGATTATGAAAGGCCTCCCGGTAGAAAGCGAAAAAAAGGCAGCAAAGCCTAAGAAATAAAAAATACAGAGATGAAAGATTTGATGAAAAAAAATATAGCTCGTCTTTGCCTGATACCCTTAGTCCTTGGGCTTACCTCTTGTGCAGGTGGCAAAAAGGACAAGGTTCAGCTTTACGAGCCTGTTAACTATTCAAAAAACGACGCAGTTGAATACGAGATAAAAACCATACGCGAACTTCCGGAAAATGACTGTGTAAAGGCTTTTTGGCGCGCAGGAATACTAAAGGAAAACGTTAGCGGCAACCAGAAGGTTCAAACTCTTTACAACGACATGTCCCAAAAAGTTGTGGATGCCTACAATAAATCCCTCTCGGAACAAAAATACCTGGATTCACTTGGCTATTACGAATCATTAAAAGCCATGAACTATTCAAGACTTTCCCAACTCGCAAAGTCGGACACCCAGCTTAGAAGCCTAATAAATTCAAAAGTTCCGGGACTTGGCAATACAAAGGCTCAAAAGGCAGTGTCTCTTTCTTCCACAATAAACGGAACCGTTACAGTCTTTGTAGACAAGGGTGTAAAGGTAGAGAAGGGAGTTGGACGTCCGGACGCAATGCTTGGAAGCGGATTCTTTATTTCTAGCGACGGCTACATCATAACAAACCACCACGTAATCTCTAGTTGCGTAGACCCCAAGTACGAAGGTTTTGCCCGCTGCTACATAAAACTTGCAGAAGACCCGGACACCCGCATTCCCGCAAAGATTGTAGGTTGGGACAGCACAATAGACCTTGCGCTCCTAAAGGCAGAAGTAAGGGCACCTTATGTCTTTACCCTAGGCTCCAGCAGCGACCTTAACGTAGGAGACAAGGTGTATGCAATTGGTTCTCCACTTGGACTTGACCGAACACTTACAAGCGGCATCATCTCCGCAAAAGACAGGGAACTTTTTACAAGCGGAAAAGTATTCCAGATAGACGCAGCGGTTAACAGCGGAAACTCAGGCGGCCCACTTATAGACAGCCAGGCACGCGTACAGGCAGTTGTATTTGCAGGAGTCCAAAACTACCAGGGCCTTAACTTTGCAATCCCTGTTGAATACCTCCGCTACGAACTACCTCTTCTTGCTGCAGGCGGAAAAAGAAGGCACCCCTGGACGGGAGCATACGGAAAAACAAAAAGGCTTCCCGGTTCAGGCGCAAAGAACGAAGGACTTTCCGTAATGTACACAATGCCCGGTAGCCCAGCATACCTTTCCGGACTGGAAGTTGGCCAGACAATCGTTGCAGTAGGCGGAACAAAAGTAACATCCCTGGACGACCTCCAGTATTATTTTATGCAAAGAAAAGCCGGCTCCATAGTAAGGATAACAACCCTTTCGGAAGAGGGAGTGCGCAAAGAACACGCAGTCTACCTTAACGTTCGTCCCGACTCTCCCGGTTACGAAGTCTACACCCACGACCTAATCTCCGGAGCGCTTATTCCAATCTTGGGCACGGAACTTGTACGTTCTTCCTCCAAAGACAAGCGCGAATATACAATCTCAAGACTCATAAAAGGTTCTCTTGCAGATGTTTCCGGATTCAGCGAAGGGGATCCAATAAAAATTCTTTCCACCCAGGTTTCCCCAGACAAAACCGCCATTTCCCTTACCCTTTATGCAAGAAAGCGGAAAAACGGATTCTTGGACGTAGGCCTAGGACTAGCAGCCCCCTTGGACAGCCCATATTATTTTTAAAAATTTTTCTGCGGCACTTTTGTTTTTTTACAAATATTTGTAGAAAGAACATCTTGCCATTTTTTTATGGGCTTTGCGGGGTTCCGCCTTCCGGCTCCATTGCCTAACGGCAACGGCTGCGCCGCCCCTCCAATCCCTGCCGTGCTTTTTTATGCCTACGCTTGTAAAGACACATTCTTTTTGCTATAGTATGCTTCATGAAGAAAGATATAAAAAAGTTAATAAAAGATGATTCTCTTGTAAGATATTGCTGCTCGGTTATTTTTTTTCTTGTGCTTTTGCTTGTATTGAATTTGGGATTCGGAGTTGTTGTAACTAAAAAAGGTGTTTATTTTGAGCGCGATTACTTGACTGCAAATTTTAATGTCATAATACTTTTTGTTTTTATTGTGACTCTAATCATCCGCATCATTTTAATTGTAAATGAAGATCCTTACGAGAGGGAGGTTCTTGCAAGTGTAAAGGGAGAGCTAGAAAAAGAATCTTTCTGGAAAAAAGATACAGGGCTTTTTTTGCACCTTTACTTTGACATGGACGGAAGCCATTTTGAAAGGGAAGTCTTTGCAGAATATTCTACTTCGCTTGTTAACATATTGGAAAAAGGCACAACAAAAGTTCTTGTAAAAGATCCTGAAGCAAAAAAGATAATTCTTCCAGAGCTTGTT
>JAGACC010000273.1 GCA_017614295.1 Treponema sp. | reverse complement strand
TTTGGACAGTTCGCGTTCGTCCTGCAAAGAGTGGATTCTGCACTGCGAGGACTACTGGTATTTCTTGTGCACATTTACGGCTCTTTTGCAGTGCGGAAAAAAGATTTTGCTTACCCAGAACATTTCAAGCAGCTTTATAAAGGAAATAAAGGCTCCCGGTGTTGAATTCTTGACGGACCAGGTGGCGGAGGGTTCCTTTAGCATAAGCAATATAATAGAAGATTCTTTGCTTCCGTCGGAAAAAGAGATAAGGACTTCTCCTGCGATTGATGCGGATAAAACAGAAATCTTTATGTATACTTCCGGCAGTACAGGAAAGCCTAAGGCTGTTGTGCAGAGAATGACGGAATTTGAGCTTGACAATAAATTTATCATCTCCAAGTGGGGGGAGGATTTTTGCAGCCGCAGACTTGTTACAACTGTTAGCCAGCACCACATATACGGCTTTTTGTTCGGAATATCTTTGCCCTTTACCCTTGGCACACCCTTCCGCAGAAAGAGGATTGAGTACCCGGAAGAATTTGAAACTTTAACCGACGGCCCTTATATGATTATTGCAACCCCGGCATTTTTAAAGCGTACCGTAGAAATAGAAGGCAAGCTTCCTACCGAGGGCTGCTTTATCTTTACAAGCGGTGGTCTTCTTACACCCGATGTTGCTGAACAGACTGATAAGGTCTTTGGCTTTTGGCCAATGGAAGTTTACGGTTCAACAGAGACTAGCGGTATAGCCTACAGGCAGAGCAAGAACGGTCTTGAATGGACTCCCTTTGACAACGCAAAAATTTGGAAGGGTGACGACGGATGCCTACGCATAATTTCTCCTTACATTAAGAACCCGGAAGGCTTTGCTACGGCAGACTTGGTGGACATCCTTGAAGACGGACGCTTTTTGCTTAAGGGAAGGGCAGATTCAATTGTTAAAATAGAAGAAAAACGCATTTCCATGACGGAAGTGGAAAACCGCATTTTGCAGACTGGCCTTGTTCATGATGTAAAGGTTATTGCCCTTGAAGACCGCCGCCAGTATCTTGCAGCTGCAATTGAATTCAATGACGAGGGAAAGAAGAAATTTGACGGTGTAAAAAAGCTTGAGATAAATAAATTCTTCCACGACTTTTTGATGCAGTATTTTGAAAACGTGGTTATCCCTAAAAAATGGCGCTTTGTGGAAAAGATTCCATGCGATGTTCAGGGTAAAAAGCACAAGGAAGACATTGCCCTTCTTTTTGAAAAGGCGGAAGACTAAGCCATGAGCGCTAATTTGCATTCGATTCAGAACGAAAGAATAGTTTCCCAAGGCTCGGATGCCCAGGCTAAGACAAAAAGCGTCTGCCTTGAAGTTTTTATTTCTCCTGAGTCGGATTTTTTTGACGGTCACTTTCCTGCTTTTAAGCTTTTTCCTGCTGTAGCGCAGATTTATCTTGTTGACCGCTTTGCAAAGAAATATCTTGGTGTGGAGAATTTTGCAAAGGAAATAAAGCGGGTTAAGTTTCCTTCTCCTGTTATGCCGGGTGCTACGGTTCTTTTGACACTTGAGCAAGACCTGCTTAACGGAACTCTTTATTTTTCCTTGTGCGACTCTGCCCAGAAGGATAAAGTCTATTCAAGCGGGACGGCGGTTTTATGAGCTTAGATTCTTTTTCTTCCGTCACTTTTGCTGATGCGGCTTCTGTTGGCATGGGGGCTGTTAACATTGGGGCTTCCGCTAACACGAGCGATTCCGCTAACACGGGCTCATCCGCTAACACAGGTGCTTCCGCTAACACAGGTGCTTCCGCTAACACAGGTGCTTCCGCTGACACGACCGCTTCTGCTAACATAGGGGCTTCCGCTAACACGAGTGCATCCGCTAACACGGGCTCATCCGCTAACACAAGTTTCTCTTTTAAAGCACCCACCCCTTCCAAGAACGGAGCTATTTGCAAATTTAAGCCCTGCTTTGTAATACCGGTATACAACCACGGAGCAGCCCTTGCTTCTGTTGTGAAAAACCTATGCTACTGCGGCATCCCCATGATTTTGGTGGACGACGGAAACGACTCTAAGAACAAAGAGCTTATTCTTTCTGCATCAAAACTTTCGCCGCTTTGCATACTGCTTACGCTTGAAAAAAATAGCGGTAAGGGAAAGGCTTTTTTTGCCGGTGTAAGAAAGGCACTGTCTCTTGGCTTTACACATGTTTTCCAGATAGACGCAGACGGTCAGCACGATTCATCAAGGTGCGCTTTCTTTTTAAAAGAGGCAGAATCTAATCCGGAAAAGATAATATGCGGCTACCCCGAATACGATGAGAGCGTTCCGCTTAAGCGTAAAAACGGAAGGGAAATTTCTAACAGGTGGGCGCGTTTTGTAACATGGGATTCTTCCATAAAAGACGTTCTTTGCGGCTACAGGGTCTATCCATTAAATGCTTTGCAGAAACTAATAAAATGGCATGCCCACATAAACGCAAGAATGGGTTTTGACACAGACATACTTGTTCACCTTTCATGGGCTGGATGCAAGATTTTAAACTTTGGCGTAAGGGTTACCTATCCCCAGGATGGAATCTCCAACTTTCGCATGGTCCGCGACAACATTGCAATTTCTTTAACCTATACCCGCCTTTGCATTGGTATGATTGTACGCATTCCAAAACTTTTGCTGCGGAGGATTTTCCGTGGCTAAGACCAACAGTAGCGGTGGCGCTTGGTATGAACAGAAAGAAACTGCAAGTTCTGACACTCCGCTAAAACTGACGCTTTTTCTTGTACGCATTCTTCCCCATTGGCTTTTGGCACTGCTTGCTTATCCTGTTTCCTTCTTTTATTGGATTTCCTGTCCAAAGGCCCGGTCCGCTGCTTCTCTATTCCAAAAACAGCTATGCACTTTTGCCAAGAAAAAAATCCGCGTGAACACTTATGCCCAGGTGTATTCCTTTGCGCTATGTCTTGTGGAAAAATTTGAAGGCTGGTGCGGAAAGAAAAAATTTAGCAGCATAATTTATTCTGATGATGACTCTGCGGAGTTAAAGAATATTCTTGCCCAAAAAAAAGGAGCTGTTCTTATAGGAAGCCATCTTGGGAATTCTGAGCTTTTGCGGAGCTTTGCATCTTTTGGGGAGACAGGAGTTCCGATTCGTGTTGGCGTTACCGCAGTTGCAGACATGAAGACCACCGCAAAGTTTAACAAGGCGATTGCTGCATTAAACTTGAGCGCAGACATGGAGGTTCTTCCGACGGAGCAGATTGGGGCTGGTACGATTGAATACCTTCAGCAGAAAGTTGATTCCGGCGGACTTGTTGTTCTTATGGGAGACAGGGTTTCTTCTTCTGTTCCGGGGCGTTCACTAAAACAGGAATTTCTTGGCAAAGAGGCGGCTTTTCCTTATGGGACATTTTTAATGGCATCCTTGATTGAAGCTCCTGTCTATTATTTTTTTGCTTTGCGGCCAAAGGATATTACATTTTCTTCAAAATATGATATGCTTGTAAAAAAGAGCAGGGTTCAATTTGTTTCCGGAAGAAAAAACAGGGATTTAAATTTGCAGAATTTTTCTTTTGAATATGCCCAGGTTCTGCAAAAGTATTGCATGGAGCATCCCTTCCAGTGGTACAACTTTTTTGACTTCTGGGCATAAGATATTAGACCTGTTCGGTAACTGTCATTGCCAGGCTTGACCCGGCAATCTTTATCTGTTTTATAGATTCCCGCCGCAAGTGCGAGAATGACACAGGTGTTTTCGGACAAGGCGATTGTCTTGGAAATCGGTTAGGGATAGGAGCACCGCCGGAGGCGTTCCGAACTCGTAGCGCAGCTTCGAGTGAGGAATGGAGCGAAAGCGGAAGTGCGGATAGCCCGACCTGCCAAAGGCAGGTAACCGCCAAAAAAAAATGAATGACTTTTTGCGCTTTATCGACTATAATGTATTTGTATGAAAAAAAATATTTCTGAAGAGATTGTTTTTAATGTAGAATTTTATGACGTTGACTCAATGCGTATTGTCTGGCACGGAAACTACGTAAAATATATGGAGGCGTCACGCTGCGCTCTTCTTAACAAAATAGGATACAACTATAACGACATGGAGGCTTCGGGGGTGGCTTTTCCCCTTGTGGACATTCATTTTAAATACGTACGCTCGCTCCGCTTTATGGATAGGGTAAGGGCAGTGGCAACTCTTGTTGAATGGGAAAACTGCATCAAGATAAAATATGAATTCTACAATATAGAGACGGGTGAGCTTACCACAAAGGCGGAAAGCACACAGATGGCGGTGAACATTGCAAGCGGAGAGACTATGTTCGTATGCCCGGAAATCTTTGTAAAAAAAGTGGAAGCGATGCTGAATGAATAAAAAGATGAATAACAATCAGCCACATTTTTGGCGCAGGATAAAACGCACACTAAAGAATCCCTTCCTCTACATTTTTATCCTTATTGGACTTATAATTTGTGCGGCAACATACGTGGTCTACAAAACGGAAACCAAAACGGACTCTGGCATTACCGGAATGTTCGATGCGGTTTGGCATACCATTGTTGCGGTTGTTGCAGCCTATTACGACTTCTACGTAAAGTCTGTTCCCGGAAGGTTCGCCTCTCTTTTGCTTTTGCTTTTGGGCATGGCGGTTTGGGCGGTAATAATCGGTAAAATCACTTCCGTAATAATGAATATTCAGAACAAAAACAACAGGGGGTTAAAAAAAATAAGGCCTATGAAAGGACACTTTTTGCTTTGCGGATGGAGAAGCGGCTTTGAAAAACTTTTGGAAAACGTGCTCTCCGCTAATCCGGACATTACTCCCGACATGATCGTTCTTGTGAATTCTGCCCCAAGTGAGCAGGTTCTTTCTATCTTGCAGGACATACGCTTTAAGGAAATAAAATATGTCTCTGGTGATTTTTCTGATGCGGAAACACTGCACCGTGCCGGAATAGAGACTGCGGGTCGTGTTCTTGTTATTGCGGATTTTACTGGCGGTTCAACTGCTATGGAAATTGACTCGCGCACAGTTCTTGCGGTTCTTACGATGAAGTCTATAAAGCCACAGGTTTATGTAGCGGCGGAACTTCTGGACGAAAAGCTTCAGGAGCACCTTCAGATGGCACGCTGCAACGAGATTATTCTTACCCAGTCTTACGAGCACAGCCTTCTTGCAACTGCTTCTAGCGGAATGGGATATTCCAACGTAATAAAGACACTTATTGGCGATGATGATAATACTGGAATCTTAATCCGCACCCTTCCGTCTGGTTATATTGGAAAGCCTTACGGGGAGCTTGAAAGCTACTACGACAAAAAGGGCGGAAAGTTGATTCTTGTTGGTCTTCTTCTTAATACGGATGCAAACCGTCTTTTAAAGAAGGATGAATCCAACCAGCAGCTTGAGCGGTACAACGAGCCTTTGCTAACACCTCCGTCTGATTTTGTAATTCCAAAGTCAAGCAAGGTAATTCTTATTGCGGGAACTGAGGGGGCTTAGCGGTAAATGAAGAAAAAGGATAACGTGAGGCTTAGGCGTTTTGTCCATGCCCTCAAGATAATTTTTAAAAGCCCTGCTACATACATTTTTTTGGCGATTATAGCATTGATTTTTGCAATGACCGTAATCGTTTACAATGTTGAAACTAAAACCGGTAGCGGAATAGAGACTAGGTTTGACACCTTCTACTTTATGTGCGTTGCGGTTTTTGCGGGTTACTTTGAATACGTGTGCGAGTCTCTGCCTGGACGTGCTGCGGCTATCACACTTTTGATTACGGGAACATTTTTTTTCAGCTACATACGCGGTAAAGTTACTGCTGTGTTTGTTGACATTCAAGAAAAGAAGGACAAAGGTTTGAAAAAATTAAAATCTATTAGCGGACATTTTATAGTTTGTGGTTGGCGCCCTGGTTTTGAAAAAATCATAGAGACTGTATTGCGCTCCAATCCCGATATTTCCACAGACCTCTTGGTGCTTGTGAACGAAGCTGTTGAACAGACATCCCAGCTTTTAAACCTTCCCCGCTACAAGGAAGTGAATTTTGTCTCCGGGGATTTTACTGATGAATCCGTCTTGAACAGAGCCTGCATAAAAACTGCTGCCCGCGTACTTGTTATTTCTGACCGTTCAAAAAATTATTCCGAGCTAGAAGTTGACTCTCGTACAGTTCTTGCCCTTCTTACAATCAGAAGCATGAACCAGGAAGTCTATGCCGTTGCGGAACTCTTTAGTTCAAAATTCCACCGTCACTTAAAAATGGCCCACTGCGACGAGATTATTCTTACCCAGGATTATGAACAGATTCTTTTGGCAAGTGCATCCGGCGGTCTTGGCTACAGTAACGTAATCAGCACCCTTATTAGCGACGATGCGGATTCTGGAATTCTAATCGGAAACATACCCAAGGATTTTATTGGAAAGACTTACGGTGAACTAAAGACTTATGAACTTTCCAAGAGGTCTCAGAACGGTGTAATTGTTGGACTGCTGCTTAATTCCGGTAACTTCCAGCAGCGCAGAAAGGAAGCCCTCCGTGAAGCACAAAAGAACCCGGACATAAACAAGATCATAGACAATCTGCAAAAGGTAAAGACTCTTAAAAGTAACGACCCACTCTTTGCCCCAAAAAATGATTTTGTAATCCCAAGGAATTCCAAGGCAATATTTGTCCGGGGAAAGGCTATAAAGACTATAAAGGCGGGTAAGTAATATGGAAGAAAAATACCTGAATGACATTCTGCCAAAGCTTTCTAAGATTCAGCTTTTTTCCGGCTTTAACCCGGATGTGGAGGAAGACAGGAAAATCCTTACGCAGATTTACGAAAATATCTCCCTTAAAAAATACAAGAAGGGTCACGTGATAATCAAAGAGGGTGAAGAAGGAGATGAATTCTTCATATTGAATTCCGGCTCTGTCCATATTTCTAGAAACACCCCGGATGGTGATCCGATTGCCCTTGCAGACCTTGACGACTCCATGAACATCTTCTTTGGAGAAACGGCCCTCATAAGCAATGACGTAAGAAGCGCAACTGTTACAGCCCTTACCGACTGCACGGTTCTTGTCTTTTCCAGCAAAAAGTTCCATGCCCTCTGCAAAAAGGAGCCGGTC
>JAGACC010000272.1 GCA_017614295.1 Treponema sp. | reverse complement strand
GACAGTCTGGTTGTATGCGCGTGCAAGGCGTGTTATGGAGTCCAGGAAGATTACTACGTCTTTCTTGTGCTCTACAAGGCGCTTTGCCTTTTCCAGAACCATCTCCGCAACCTGAACGTGTCGTGTGGCCTGCTCATCGAATGTGGAGGAAATTACTTCTGCCTTTATGCTGCGCTCCATTTCCGTAACTTCTTCTGGACGCTCGTCTATAAGGAGAACGATAAGGTAGACTTCCGGATTGTTGGATGTAATTGCATTTGCAATCTTCTGCATAAGGATTGTCTTACCGGCTTTTGGCGGAGCAACAATCAAGAGGCGCTGGCCCTTACCGATAGGAGCAAAAAGATCCACGATTCTTGTGCTGAGTTCCGTGCTTACGGTTTCCAGATGGAATTTTTCGTTAGGATAAAGAGGCGTAAGGTTTTCAAACGGAATGCGGGTCTGTGCCACGCGGGGTTCGTCAAAGTTTACGGTCTCTATGCGGAGAAGAGCAAAGAAGCGCTCCCCTTCTTTTGGGCTGCGGGTCTGACCGTAGATTGTGTCTCCTGTCTTAAGGTTAAAGAGCCTAATCTGGCTTGGAGAGATGTAGATGTCGTCCGGTCCTGGAAGATAGGAGTTCTGCGGGCTACGCAAGAATCCATAGCCGTCCGGAAGAATTTCCAGTGCTCCGCTTGCAAAGATAATTCCGCCGTGCTCCGTGTGTGCCTTTAGGATGCAGAAAATCAAATCCTGCTTCTTCATTGGGGCAAGGTCGTCTGCGGTAAGGCCGTACTGGGTTGCAAGTTCCCTAAGCTCGTGCATGCCCATCTTTGTAAGGTCGTTGATTAAAAGGCGGGGCTTTGATTCGTATTCTTCCGGGTTTTCTATGCGCTGTGCTGCCTCTGCCGCTTCAAGACGGGCCTGGGCGTTGCGCTCGTAATTGCTGTTGTTGCGGTAGCTGTTGTAGCGCCTGTTGTTATTGTAGCGGTTGTTTCCGTTGTTGTAGCGGTTGTTTCCGTTGTTGTAGCGTCCGTGATACTGGTAATCCCTGCCTTCGCTGCGGTTTTCCTGCTGGAAATACTGTCCCTGTGAGGGCTGTTGGGCAGACTGCTGGTTGGAAGATTCCTCTTCTGATGAGGGAGCCTGTGCCGGCTGACTTGCAGCGCCTTCTGCAGGGCTTTCCTGGGCTACAGGTTCTTGTTCAGAGTATGACTCTTCCGCTGGGCTTTCCGGGGAAGCAACCTCTTCTTCTGCCGCAGATTCCGTAGTCTTCTTTAAGATTCTGCGCCTGCGCGGTTTTACAGCTTTTTCCTGTAAATCAGTTCCATCTTCGATTGGTGCGTTTTCTGTGTTTTCCGGCTGTTCAACTTCGCTTGTAACCGTAGAACGGCGTTTTGTAAAAGCCATTAGAATTTCTCCATAGTGAGTATAAATGAATTTAAATAAAACGGCTCAGATGCCGTGCTTGTAATAAATGTTAAGGAAATCAAAAAAAGTAAATCTCTTATTTAATAAGACTAATAGTTCCCGGAAAATTCCAGAAACATAATGCATTGATTACCTTATTCTATCCATAAAAAGGAATTTTTGTCAAGAGATAATTTTTAGAATCGCGGAAATCAGGCTTCTTTGCGCAAGAAGAGATTTTTGATGGAAGCGTTCTTGAGAAAGAGCCTACGCCCGATTGGAGGGGCGAGGTGCTTGCAACTCGTTGCCGGAAGGCAATGGAGCCGAAAGGCGGAACCCCGGAAAGCGGGAAAAAATTGTATCCATGCAATTTTTCCCCGCGAGTTTTCTTACGAAAACTCGCCAGTCTCTCCGCAAAGAAATGACGCGCCCCGCTGGAAGCTGCGCTGCGAGAACCCATGGCGCTGCTTTTTGACAGATGGAAAAATTGCATGGAGTCTGACCGGACACGTAGTGCCGGGCACAGTATGACCAAGGCCTACCGTCCAGAAAAGGAAGAAAATTAATTGAATAAAGCTGGGGGCTCAGTTGAATTCTGAGGTTTTGAGGACCAGGCTTTTTTTGTATTCGTCGGAAGAGATTGAGAAAATGTCCGTGTCGGGGATTGCGTCGAGCATGTTTACGGAACCTTCGAATTCCACGTTGTCTGCAATGCGGAGTTCGGGGGTGGTTATGTCTCCCTTTACCTTGCTGCCCTTGCAGAGTTCCACGCTTTTTGACGCTTCTATGTTTCCGTTTACGCGGCCGGAGACGACTACCGTGGCGGCTATCATTTTGTCTACGTTGCAGACTGCGGATTTTTCTATTTCCAAATCGCCTGTAGCATTGATGTTTCCGTTGAATTTTCCTGTGATTACAAGGCTGTCACTAAAAGTAAGGTTGCCTTCAAATTCTGTTTCCTGACCAAATATGGTTTCATTCTTTTTTTCGCTAGCCATAGCCTATTTTACCTCATTTTTGAATTCTTTTTCAACTACCCTGCCCCTGAGACTTCCAAATAATGCCAAGAAAAGCGAGAAGACTTCCAGTAGCAAGCCCGCTGTTGCCAGTATAATTGCAAACCAGTCTCCAAAAGCCGTGTAGAGGGTTTTATTTTTCCTGCCGTCCGAAGGGATTTTTACGCTGCAGGAAAGGAAATTCTGTTCAAAGGGAGCCGTTTTTGCCACCACGCGACCGAAGGGATCTACAAAGGCTGTTACTCCGCTTGCAGTGCTTCTTGCGCAAGGGATGCGGTTTTCTGCACAACGGAATACGGACATGGCCAAGTGCTGCTTCTGGCAGGGGACGCTTAGAGACCAGGAGTCGTTGCTTATGTTTACGAATACTTCCGCACCGGAAAGTACGAAGCGGCGGCATAATGAACCAAAAGTGTCTTCGAAGCAGATTGGAACTGAAAACTTTACCGAACGAACGTCAAAGACCACGTAGTCGCTACCGGGTGTCCAAAGGCGGTCGTTGTCCAAAAGGAGCTTTTTGTAGAGGCCAGGGGCTAAGTTTTTGTAGGGGAACCATTCTGCAAAGGGCACCAGGTGTATTTTTTGGTAAACGAAGGGAGTTGGCGGTATTACGTTTCCCAGGGAAGAGTCAAATACCAAGGCGGCGTTGTAGTCATCTACGGAGGAAGAGGAGTTTTCTACGGTACGCTGGTTTCCGATTACGAAGGCACAGTCTTGTCCTGCTATGAATTCCAGCAGGCGGTTTATTATTTCTACGCGGTCAAAGTCTATGCGCTTTTGGTAGTGGTATTCCACCGGGGGAACAACGGCTGTTTCAGGCCAGACCACTATCTTTGCGTCTGGATTTTTGGCAAGTGCCTGTTTGGTAAGTTCAGTAAGTGTTTTTATGTCCCGTCTGTAAATATCCACGCCGTATTTTTCTGAATCGGTGTTGTTTTGAATGCAGAGGATTTTTACGCTTTTAAAGGCGGAAGGATTTGCCTTTTTGCCAAGCGCAAGGACAATAACTCCGTACGCAAACATAAAAAATATGAAGGAAAGTGTGAATGCCAGGGGCTTTCGGTTTGCAAAGAGGGATTTTTTTATGGCTTTGGAAAGGCTTTCTTTTTCTTCTTTTTTGATTGAATTGGCGGTGAAGATTACAGATGCAGCAGATGCGGAGACCAAGGCACATGCTAAGGAAAGAGGCCATACACCACCCCAGGATGCGTTTTGCAGGAGAGGCAGGTTGTTCCACTGGGTGTAGCCTAAAACTCCGTAGCTAAAGCCAACAAAGCCAAGCGTTTTTGCATATTCGTAGGAGCACCAGACTATTGCTTGGGCAAAGAATGCAAGCAGACAGAAGCGGCCTTTGCAAAAAGAGCTAAGGGTTTGGTCCACAAGCTTTAAGAGGGCAAATACCAGGGCAAGTATTAGTCCGTAGCAGAAAAGTGCTATGTAGAGCGTGTAGGGGTTAAAAGAAGCAAGCCAGTAGCAAGACAAACCGTATGAAAGGATTCCGTAAAGAAAGCCCTTTAGCCAGACTGTCTTAAATGATGAAGTTCTTACAGAAAGGAATACAGGAACTAAGGCAAAAAAAGCCAGAGGGAATAGTCCGTTCTGAAAAATGATATTTGGATGTGAAAGGAAAAAAAGAATAGCTCCGCCTGTTACAGCCAGCCATGAAAAAAGATGCATACCAATTAGTTGGCACCGGAATTTTCTACAGGAAGTTCCCAAAGAGATTTTTTGAGCTCCTGTCCGGACCTAAAGGCAGCAACATAGTGTGGAGCAACTGAAAGCTGTTCACCGGTCTTGGGATTACGGGCCTTGCTTCTGCCCTTGCGCAATCTTGCTTCAAAAGTACCAAAACCGCGAAGCTCTATTGTATTGCCGCTTTTTAATGATTCTTTTAATTGAAGGAGAAGGTTCTCTACAATTTCCTGAACCAATTTTTTTTCTGCTTTCGTATTTAAGTACACTGCCTCAACTAAATCATATTTTGTTATTTTTTTAGAAGACATCAATCTACCCCTGCGAAACAGAATTATTTTGTTTTGTTTTTCTGCGACCAACGGAAAACTCCAGTGCTGCCTCTGCAACTTACCCGGAGCTTCCGTTTTATAGATGCGCTTTAGTTAGCTACTGTTTTTGCAGCAAACGTTTTGTTAAGAAGAATTGCCATGCGGCTCTTCTTGCGGGAACAAGCGTTAGACTTTATAACGCCCTTGCGCTTTGCGTTGTCCAATTCAGACTGCAAAGCTCTGTAAGCTTCCTGAGCAAGATTCTGATCTTTCTGCTGGATTGCAGCAAGAAATTTCTTTGCGCTTGTGTGGCAGCGAGATTTTACAGCGCGGTTACGCATACGGCGAACTTCGCTCTGTTCATGTCTTTTTTCTGCAGATGTTTTATTCTTAGACAAAGGATTACCCCCAAATAAAATTCAATTATAAAAATCAGAACGCAATTATTTGAAATCTTTCGGTCTGCGCTCTGTACGTTTGCACTTCTGGCACTCAGCGATATTTCTAAGCCTGCCGTTTTCGAACAAGGTCTTCATAATAATTTCGCCGCCGCAATCGGGACACATAAACTTCTGAGTAGCAACTGTGGTACGAGAGTTTTTACTGGCTCCAGCCATGACTTTCCTCCATATACAAAATTCGGTATTTATTGAATATACACGAATTTATAACTTTGTGTCAAGTATGCAAGCGGAAATTCCGTGAGGAAATTCTGGCATACCGACCGATAAAAAACAAAATCCGGGCTTCCAAATTCATTCGGATTTGCGCCATTCGTCCAGCTGAGCCTGAATTAGAGCCGGAGCTTCTGCCAATATGCGCTTTTCGTCTTCCTTGGTCTGGGGAACGTCAAAAACCTTGAGCACTTTTACCCGGTAAGCCCCCTTCTTTAGGTTCTGAAGCATCATGCCAATGTGGGAAAGCTTCCAACCTCCATCCAATGCGCATACAGCTACGGGGAGTTTTACGGTTTCTTCCAGCCTTCTGAAGCCTGCTGAATAGAAAGTGCCCAGCTTACCGTCCTTGCTTCTTGTTCCTTCGGGAAAGATAAGCGGAACTATGTCTTTGCTTGCGTTTACCCTTGTGCCAAAAGCTTCCAGAGACTTCATTGCTTCTGATGCACCTCCGTGGCGGGGAATCATGCAGTGGCCCTGGGTTCTTAGCATTTTTCCTACCATTGGAACTTTGGAGAGGGCGTCTTTTGCCACGAAGCGCACTTCCCTTCCATTATAATACCTCTTGGAAAAGAAGAGCAGGTAAACAACTATGTCTATAAGGCTCTGGTGGTTTGAGACTACCAGGAACTTCGGGGGAAGCCCTTCCAGACTTTTTGTGTCCGCAACAAAGTCGTAACCGCAGTAGGTCTTTAGGATGGCAAAGAAAAGCCTGTCCGTGCGGTGAGTTATGTAGTTTGACCAAAACAGGGCCCATTTTTTGCTAAAAGGATAGGTTATGGTTATCATTAGGGTGGGAAAAAGCAGTGCGCAACTTGCGATTATAAAGGTAAATAAACTTAACATGGCTATATTATACAAAAATATGCGGTAAAAGTCCATAAACAGGTTAAAAGTCGGGATTGCTAGTAATAGTCAAAATGAATCGTTTTTCTTAGCTTCTCGTTTTATTTTTTTATATTCGGCATGTCATTTACAGCAATACGGAATCCTGTATAATTGTTTTTCGTGTTTGCATCCGTAAAACCTACAGAACCAGATCGTAAATATTGTATGTCAGAAGAATTCCAAGAGCCTCCTTTATACATGGCAAAATATTCATTTTTGTAGCACCATTCGCAAACATTTCCACACATGTCGTACATACCAAATTTATTGGGAGGGAAAGAGGCAACTGCCATTCTTCCAGATGAATTATAATTTGCCTGCTTAGATGAAATGGACTTTCCTGTATAATATGGAGTCCTGCTCCCTGCCCTGCACGCAATTTCCCATTCATCAATATTTGGAAGCCTGTATCCATTTGCTCCCTGAATAATATTTATATCCTTTAGCTCAATATTATCCTTGGCTGGAATATCATATACTTCTTGCAAACCTTCTTGGCGGCTTCTAAGATTACAATATTGCAATGCTTCAAGCCAGGAAACATTAACCACAGGCAAGTTCCCAGATGCACTTTCACACTTGGACGAATCAACTACGGAATAATACTCTTGCTCAGTAATTTCTGTTCTTGATATATAAAATCCAGACGTTTTTACTTCTCTTATATCTTCTTCACCTTTTGGCCACCTTCCTTTCTCTCCAAGGGGAGAACCTATTTTATAAGTACCAGGCTTTATAAAAACAAATTCAGACTTTGCAAAATCCTTATTTCTTTTTTCCGAACATGAAATAGACAAAATACATGTTACCACAATTATTAAAGATTTTACCTTCATTTATCCTGATACCTCTTTATGTTTGCAATTAATCCGCAAGGGCGTATTCAAAGACCAAGTATAAGTCTATGCCTTTTGTATTATAAATGCACAATGAACCGCTTTTGTTTAGCTGGTCAAGGTAGCCGTCAACACATTTTCCTTTGTGGTCGTTGCCGGAAAAATGAAGTCTTCCTTCCAAATAGGATTTTTTGAATTCTATATAAAAAGTTTCCGGCACAACTTCTTTGTCTTCCCGCCATGAAGTTTCTTTATCTGATGAATAATAAATGCAAAGCAAATTTTCTTTTATTTCAATTATACATTTGCACTGGGATTCGAGATTGAAAATATCATCTTCGAATTTTTTGACCGTACCGTCTTTTTGTTCAATGACAAGAGAAGGCAGGGCTTTGTATTTTTTTGCATGAGAAGCAATGCAGGCAATCAGTAAAATTAAAAACAAGCAGCATTTTTTATTCTTTAGCATTAATATTCTCTCCATTGAATTTTGCATTGGGCGTTTTATAAAATTCTTAGGCACAAAAAGTATACAACACTACCCTTGTAAAATCAAGGAAAGCGGAGAAAGCGGCATGCGGTTGGGGAAACTAAGGGACAGAGCATAAATTTCCCAGCTTTGACTGATGGGGATACAAATCCTTATTTGAGGGGAAACAAAGCGCTTTTGATACTTCCAGAAAAGGCTAGATTTAGCGTAAATGAAAATTAAATGTCTGTCTACAAAATGACCATATCTTTTCAGCTAAAAACACTCCGGTAATTTTATGGAGTATTTTTTTCTAAATCATCTAAAAACCTAACAGACAATGACTGATATATCAACTGGGCAACCTCACATTTATAATCTCGGTT